>DLYJ01000041.1:0-6927 GCA_003447785.1 Treponema sp. | reverse complement strand
TACTTCCGGAAGTTCATCTTCTTTTTCTTCGCTTTCGGTAACGGTTCCGGAGATTGATGAATTAAAGGAATATGTGCGGTTTACGCCGCTTGCAGAAAAACCTCTGCCGGTAACTTCCGTGTTCTTTCTGATGATTTTTACATCGTCATCGACTGAACCTGTGAGCTGTTCTGTTTTGCCGTCAAAGAAAAGTGCCTGGGCGTTTAAGGTCATGTCCTGGCTGTGAAGTGACAGAACGATGTCCTGATAAAGGCTGTAGTGTTTTTTGCGGGTGTCTGCTGCCAGCAGTGAGCATTCGCCTTCGGTGTCCAGGTCGCCGTCATCGTTGAATGTCTTGAACTGTGCGTCCCTGGCGTATGAGGTGCCGTCGCTCTTGTACTGCTCAAGCCGGCCTGCCTTGATTTCTACAGTTTTTTTATTATTTGAATACCGGTTATATGTTGCGTTTTCAAAACTGAATTCAGGAACGGAACTTTCGGAACTCTGTTCGTTTCCGTAATTGAGAGAACATGAAACTGTGAGAATTAGGAAAAGTGCTACAGCAAATACTTTATTTAATAAATGCATTTTCGTAATTTTCCCATTACGGTCGTTTTTTGTCAACGGAGAAAATTCTGTTACGATTAGCAATTTAATTGCTATTTCAGATTTAACGGATTATAATTAACGTTATGACTGGTTTACTTACAGATGCAGAATTTGATATGTTCCGCAAAGTCATTTATGACAAGAGCGGCATCACATTTTCGACAACGAATCGTTCAATTCTTGATTCTCGCTTAAAGGAAAAGCTCCGCGAAAAGAGCCTTGGAACTATCAAAGAGTATTATGATTTGATTATGTCCGACGAAGCAGAAATGAATATTATGCTTGACTCGGTTACAACAAATCTTACACGCTTTTTTAGAAATCAGCCTCACTTTGATGCGCTCATTCATTATGTAATTCCTCATGTCATCGAAGAAAAAAAGAAGGCTGGGGATTACACAATCAAAATCTGGAGTGCTGGATGTTCAACTGGTGAAGAGCCGTACACAATCGCAATGATTCTCAAGGAGATTCTTCCGCCTCCATTTAAATTTCAGATTACCGCTTCTGATATTTCACTTAAGTCCCTGATGGTCGGTCAGCAGGGATTCTATCCGGAGTCCCGCATTGCCGGAATTCCACCTAATTTTTTAAGCAAATATTTTATTAAAAATGATAAAGGCTATCAGGTCGTACAGGATTTGATGTCTACAATTAAGTTTGACTACCATAACCTCCGCAACGATTCCGGTATGAGGAATTTGGATGTAGTGTTCTGTCGTAATGTTCTTATTTACTTTGATGAACCGGCTCAAAAGGCTTGTATCGACAGATTCTGGGACGCTATGGGTCCTAAATCTTACTTATTCATCGGTCACTCTGAATCTTTGTTCGGAATGGAAACAAAATTCGAATTCCTCAAAACTGACTGGGCTTGTCTTTATCAGAAGAACGTTTAATTTTAAGGAATTAAGGCTATGGATGATATAAGTGTTCTTGTTTGTGATGATTCAGCTTTGATGCGTAACGTCATTTCCAGAGTTATCGATGGTACCCCTGGAATGCATGTTGTGGACAAAGCAATGAATGGCCAGATTCTTATAGATAAAGTTGCTGCCTGCAATCCCGATGTAATTATCCTCGATATCGAAATGCCTGTCATGACAGGTATTGATTACCTCAAATACCGTAAGCAGAGCGGGGGCGATGTTCCTGTTATCATTCTGTCATCAATTGCAGAAAAGGGAGCTGCTGTTACCGTAGAAGCCCTGGAACTTGGTGCCAGTGACTTTATTACAAAGCCAAACGGTTCGGTTTCCATGGACATCAACGCTGTTGCTGATCGTCTCGTAGAAATGATTGCCTCTTATGGTGGTGCACGGGCACGCTCAAAGGGCAAACAGGTTTTCAGTTCAGAATATTATTCAAAACTTGCAGAAGACAGGGCAATTGAAAGAAAGCTCCAGGAAGCAATGGGCAGCCGTCCGGTTCCTGCAGCTCCAAAAATTCCTGTTGTTCCGGCAGTTGATTTTAAAATTGAACGCAAACAGCCTGCCGTAATCACTCCGATTACAAATCCGGGCCGTGTTGATGTCATTGCAATCGGAATTTCAACCGGTGGTCCAAATGCCCTGAGGGATGTTTTTAAGGAAATTGACCCTGCAGTAAAACAGCCGATTCTCGTAGTTCAGCACATGCCGGCAGGCTTTACAAAAGAGTTTGCGGCATCTCTAGACAGAATCTGTCCTTTGACTGTTACAGAAGCAGTTGACGGGGAAACACTCAAAAACGGACACGTTTACATTGCTCCGGGTAACTACCACATTTATGTTGAACGCTCAGGCCTGGGTTCTTACATTCTCAGAACAAGTCAGGAACCTCAGCGCAACGGTCACAGACCTTCTGCAGATGTTTTGTTTGAGTCTGTCGGTAAGGTTTTCGGCAACCACGCTCTCGGCGTAATTATGACCGGTATGGGTAAAGACGGTGCCGTAGAACTTGCCGGAATGCGTAAACAGGGAGCCTGGACTTTGGGGCAGGACGAAAAAACATCCATCGTTTACGGTATGCCGCGCGTAGCATATGAACTTGGTGCCGTTCAGAAACAGGTTTCTCTGGAAAACATGGCCGGCGAAATCAGCCGTATTGCACTTCAGAACGCTTAAAACTTATAAAACGCCCGCAATCTGATATCGGACCGCTCTTATCCTGATTCTGCTCAATATTGTGACAAATGCAATGGAAACAATCAGGGCAAGTGCGGTTAAACCGAAAATTTTTAATTCATCCAGATTCATAAAAAACTGAATTTTTACATTTCTGATAACCAGGTATGCTGATGCTGTAAAAAGAATGGGAAAAAACAGTGAAAACAATCCCTGTAGTGATGAAATAAGGGGCGGCAGTTGAATTGTTACGTAGTCGCCCGGTTTTAATTCAAGATTTTTAGGATTATCTACTACAAAAGATTTTTGCCTTGTAACACAATCACTGACACAATTGATACAGGAAGAAGTTTTTAAAAGTTTAACTTCTGCCTGTGAGCCGCTGGATTTTTTTACAATAGCAAGGTTTGTCATATCTGTCCGCTGTCTTTGATGGCCTTCATCTGTTCAATACAGCTCAGGTAGCCTGCTTGATTGCCCGTTTCCATATAAGTGTCGCGCAGGTTGAACAGGGCGTCGTAATAATACGAATTGATTGAAATGGCGTTTTCAAAAGCACTGGCGGCCTGGTTGTAATTTTCCTGATTGTAAAAAATTACACCCAGGGTGTTCCAGATGTGTGCGTTTGAAGGATTTAAGTCGATTCCTTCGTAGCAGTATCTGATGGCGTCCTGTGTAAGGCCCAGATTGTAATTTACGAGGGCGAGGGTTTCGATTACTTCGTCGTCTTCGTTTTCGATTGAATATGCCTTTTCGAGAGCTTCCATTGCCATGAAAAGATCGCCTGCGTCACGGTAGGTTACTCCGAGATTGTACCAGAGAAGGTAATTGTTGCGTTCAAAACTGAGTGCCTTTTTAAAGCAGGCAATGGCTTCCTTATACTCACCCTTGGAAGCAAATTCTATTGCCTGGGTATTTAACTGTGCTGCGTTTTCTACCATGAAACTTACCTCCTTTATTTTGGCTGGAGCATTTTTGTAAAAAGCTCTTCGATTAATGAACCTGCATCAGTTTTTACGCCGAAAAATTCTGCCAGTTTTTTAGCTGAAGTCTGTGCAAGTTCAAAGCCGGATTTCTGTGCTTCCCGGACTGCACCTGACGAATTCAACAGTTCAATTGCTTTTTCTACTGCCGGACTGTCGATTCCTTCGGCTGCGGCCTGAGAGAACAGGTCTGCAAGTGCCTTTTTGTCTGAAGGCCTGTTCTGGAGATGAATAAGGACCGGAAGGGACTTTTTGCCTTCTACAATGTCGTCTCCCCGTTTTTTGCCCGGGTTGCCTGTGGTAAGGTTTGTTACGTCGTCAATAATCTGAAAGCCCACACCGATGTCCTGGGCAATTTTTCCTGCTTCAAGGATTTCTTTTTCTGAAGCACCGCCTGCAAAAAAGCCTGCTTCTACTGCAAGACGGGCGAGGGTTCCGGTTTTGTTGGAAACCATTGCCTTGTATTCATCCTGTGTGGGAATCAGTTCCTTGTTTCTGTGCCATTTTATGTCCATTGCCTGGCCAAGGTGGAGAAGGCGTAATTCGCGGAGAAAGAGTTCGTAGAGTTTTAGCTTTTCTGAATCAGAAAATGGTCCGCTTAAAATTGCGGTGGCGCCTTCAAAATAAAGCCATGAGCCTGCGTTGATGGCGCGGTCCATGCCGTATGTGATGTGGGCGCACGGCTTTCCGCGGCGGGTGTCTGCGGAGTCTTCGATATCGTCATGAATCAGACTTGCATTGTGTGCAAATTCAACAAGAGGTGTAAGGGAATATGCCTTTTTTTCGTCAAAGTCTGTCTTTTTGGACTGGCTTACAAGCCGGGCGCACAAAACGAGAAGAAGCGGGCGCCAGCGTTTTCCGCCGAGTTTGATGAGATTTTTACATGGTTCTATGAGTTCAACAAAGTGGTCCTGGCTGATACATGGTGCAATTGTGCCGAATGCGTCCCGGATCCAGCTGCTGTTTGCAGTGTCTGGAAGGGCCGTGTTGAGTGTATTTTCTATTTTTTCCAGTATATTTATAAATTCCTTATTCATTCTACAGTCTATTATAAATAAATTTGGCGGTAATGACAAACTTTATATACAAAATATTAAAAATCTGATTAAATTCAACCGATTAATAAATATGGCATCGAACTCTTACAAAAGTCCGGATTACTGGTCTCAGAAAGCGTTTTCTGAAGGTTATCCGGCCCGCTCAGTCTATAAACTCAAGGAAATCGACGAAAAGTTTGGTATGATTAAAAAGAATTATACCGTGCTTGACCTGGGTGCCGCTCCGGGAAGCTGGACGACCTTTCTTTTGAGAACTATGGACGGAACGGGTAAGGTAGTTTCCTGCGATTTGAATCCTTTGTCAAAAGATGTTAAGGGCGACAATCTTGTTTTTATTCAGGGTGACTTGAATGAAAACTCGATCCGCGAATCAATCAAAAAAGAAGGTCCTTTTGACCTTGTTGTTTGTGACGCCGCTCCTTTAACAACCGGCAACAGAATTGTTGATACGGCAAGGAGTCAGGGGCTTGTTAAGATGGCAATTTATTATGCTCAGACAATGTTAAAAAAGGGCGGAAATTTTGCTGTCAAAATCTTCCAGAACGGAGACCAGCAGGCTCTTTTAAAAATGATGAGAGAAACTTTTACCCAGGCAAAAGGTTTTAAACCTGTAGCCTGTCGTGCAGAAAGTTTTGAAACTTATCTGATTGGAATTAATAAAAAATAAAAATTGTCGGGGCGCGGATTAGAAATGAAAATTGAAAAAATAAAAGAAAATATACTTTTTTATGCCGGAAGAATGCTAAAAAGAAACAATCTTATCAAAACGGTTGAATGTGTATCGGTTGCAATGGCCGCATGTTCCCTTGTAATTGTTTCTGCGCTGATTGTAAATGCACAGGCTCAGCCAGAAAACGGCCAGGGTGGTTTTGAAACACCGGGCATGCCTGTAGTTACAGATAATACTGCCCAAGCCCATCAGTCTCAGGATGATTCTGACATCCCGGAACTTTATTATAAATCTTACCGCGTTCGTAAGGGTGATATCATCGGAAATATCGCCGAACAGTTTGACATTACTTCTGATACAATTATTTCCGTAAACAATGTGCGTTCATCAAGAACAATGCAGATCGGAACATACCTCCGCATTCCGTCAATTGCAGGAATTATGTACACCGTTCGTAACGATGGCGAAACTATTGGTTCAATTGCCAAAAAATATGAAGTTGAACCGGCAAAAATTGCCGCTTTGAACAATGTTGAAGAAAGTGCAGTTCTAAAGGCCGGTAACATGCTCTTTGTTCCTGATGCAGAACTGGACCGCATTACACGTCAGGAAATCAACGGAGACCTGTTCAAAAAGCCGATCCACGCACGATGGTATATGTCTTCTTCATTCGGCTGGCGTAAGTCACCGTTCTCAGGTGTTCGCTCATATCACGGCGGTATAGACATGGCCTGCCCTCAGGGAACTTCAATCTGGGCCGCAATGCCCGGAAGAGTAATTAAAACAGGTTTCAACAACACTTACGGATACTTCGTACTTATTGAACACCACTCAGGTTATCAAACTTTGTATGGACACATGAGTCAAATCCTTGCAGTAGAGGGACAGTGGGTTGACCTTAATACCCGTATCGGACGGGTAGGAAGTACAGGTTTGAGTACAGGCCCGCACCTCCACTTTACTGTGTTCAAGAATGGACGACAGGTTAACCCTGCCAACCTGTGGAACTAGAAAAACTGATATTCTGTAAAATAGATTGCAGATAATTTTTGTAAAACCAGAAGCGAGTTTATCTGTTCAAGCAGTTCTGCTTTGACAAGATCTTCTCCTTTCTGGTTTATTTGTTTTAAAGTGTATCCGGAAAAATAATTTTGAATTGTCTGGCGGATTTTTAAGCTTTTTGAATCCAGCTCTTCGTAAAAACTTACATCTTCTGTTTCGTATTCAAGATAAGGTGTAATTACAATCACCGCCGTCGAATTTTTACCGTCTGCCTTTGTGCTTGAGCGGAGCTGTCCGATTTGTTTGTAAACAGGTTTTTGCTTTATCGTAAAAATTGACTGATCACTGCTTTGTTCAAACGGTGCAGGTTTTTCATTTCTGTGGGTCAGGATAAAAATACCGCCCGTTATTAAAAAGATTGAGAGAAGTGCACCCAGAATAAAAAGAAGAAAGCGATTTAAAACCATAAAATCAGAATAACAGATAAGGCTTTAAAAGGGCAATAAGTTTTCCGCCTTCCT
>DLYJ01000164.1 GCA_003447785.1 Treponema sp. | reverse complement strand
GACTACGGTGAAGTTACTTCAACTTCAAACTGTACAGACTTCCAGAGCCGCCGCTTAAACGTTAAATATCACGATGATGACGGCAAAAATAAATACGTTCACATGCTCAACGGAACTGCAATTGCTGTTGGTCGTGCAATGCTGGCAATCATGGAAAACTACCAGAACGAAGACGGTTCAATCACCGTTCCTGAAGTTCTCCGCCCAATCTGCGGCTTTGACAAAATCGGTCCTAAAAAAGAAATAAAGGACCCGGTTTATCACGCCGCTAAAAAATAAGTCAATTCATCATATCGGGGCCGGTTTTTGTCATTACCGGCCCATTTTGTCATTATCGGCCTTGAGCCGATAATCAATTTTCAGAGATTCCCGCTCGCGGGAATGACATGCAGGCTGTATTTTTTACACCTTTTTATCCTCAAGGAATCTCTGGTCTTCTTCTTTAATTGACTTATAATCGCAGACTGCACAGTACTTTGTATTGTTATCGTCCGTTATAATTGAATCAGCGCAGACCGTGATATAAACCGTGCGTTCCTTAATCGGGCCACCTGCAATGGGAAAACCGAGAATCAAAGCATATTCGCCGGACTCCGTAAAAATATTATTCCGGGAACGGCCTGCAAAAACAATTCTTTCACTGTCGATATAAATAATGTCAGGGGGATTTTTTCTGTCCTGGATTGAACTTTCTTCACTTTCGTTTTTTTGTGCAAGAAAACGGCAGACAGAAAGCAGAAAAAGCCCGTTACCGATAGACTTTCCCACGGTTTTTGAATGCATCACTGCGTTTTCCAGATACCGCTTTGCCGTAACCTGATCTTCTTCCGGAACATCGCTCCACTTTGGAGTTACAAAGGTTGGATAATCATCAAGGAATCCGCATTTAATATCGTTACTGCCCTGACCTTCCCAATAAATTACCGCGTTGAATGAGTCGGAAGATTTTTTGACACGCTCCTCTACCTTTTTAATCACCGCCGGAATAACCAGCGCCAGGTCCCCGGAACGAACGCTTTTCATCTGTGTTTCAAAATAAAGACCGAGTTTGTTAAAATAAAACTGAACCTTAACGTTTTTTCCATCAAATGACTTTACGGTTTCTGCCGGGTTTTTCAGGAGAATAATTCCCTGGTCAAGCACTTCCATCTGATCGTGCCGCACAGCGACGGGAAAAACGCCCGCAATTGATTTTACCTTACCCTTTTCTTCTTCTGAAGGCACAGGTAAAATCTCTGTAACGGTAACAGGAACATTACCGTCCATAAGATACTGCAAAACCAGCTGGCGTTCGATTCCTGTAAGTTCGTTATTCATTTTTCGCCTCCATCCGCAATATCTTTATCTGGTTGATTTTCCAGTCAACGCGTTCGCGGTAATAGTACAGCATAACATCAACAAAGCCTCTGGTGCATTTAAATCTGACAGGAAGTTCATAGAGTGAATTCTGTTCAAAGCCGTTTCCGATGATATAACTGTCAAATACGTATTTTGGCTTTTCTTCTTCACCGCTTTCAGGAGATTTATCGCCTGCACTTTTTTCTTCCGGAGGTGAAGGAAATTCTTCCAGAAAGACATTTTTCCATTCATTTTTGAGGTCGCTTTCAAAAAGCGCAAGTTCATAAACGCTTCCTGCCATCATGAGTTCGTCATTTGCAGAACCCGTACACAGGTTTTCTGAAAAGGAAGTTACCGAAAGCTTTATTTCGTCCGGCAGGTCTGAAATATCAAGATTTCCGAATCCGTCAAGGTTCGGATAGACCGGTTCAATTGTTTTTGCGTAATTTGAGCATAAAAAGATTACCGATGTAAGTTTTATTGTATCTGCAATTGTCTGAGTCGTAGAAATATTTTGTGTAAGACGGTCTTTTTCGATGGGGTCCGTCCATTCAATTTCTTTAAAACGTTTTTCTGACTGGGCCCTCAGGGTCAAATTCGAATCAGAATCTGACTTTTTATCCTTAGATGAACAGCCCGTAATCCCCAGCACGATGACCGTAAAAAGAATGGAAAATTCAAAAAAGAAAATACTTTTCTTACTTTTCATAATTATTTTATTTTACCATACAAGGTTCAAAAAAAAAAGTATTTGCCATTTTCTAAACAGGTGCTTTACTTGAGAAACAGGCCTGTTTAATGTTATTCTTAATTCATGAATATTATTTCTTGGAATGTTAATGGAATCCGCGCCGTAGAAAAAAAAGGGTTTATTGAATGGCTCAAAAACTCAAATGCAGATGTTGTCTGCATTCAGGAAACAAAAGCCAGTCCGGCACAGCTTTCTGAAGAACTTCTTGCACCTTCTCCCTATAAATCTTTTTTTTCAAGTGCAAAAAAAGCAGGCTACTCTGGAACTGCAATTTATTCAAAAATTGAACCTGATTCAATTGAACTGATGGGCGACGAACGCTTTGATGATGAAGGCCGTGTTCTGATTGCAAAATATTCAAAACTTGCGGTAATAAGCGCATACTTTCCCAACAGCCAGGATGCGGGAGCACGACTTGAATATAAACTTGCCTTCTGTGACGCCATGCTTAAAAAATGCGACCAGCTGGTAAAAGACGGCTTTAACATCGTACTCT
>DLYJ01000258.1:7724-9371 GCA_003447785.1 Treponema sp. | reverse complement strand
ACTGTAAATTCCAAGAAACAAATAGGACACTCTGAATTCAAGACCTGTGTTAGAATGAATAAAAGCAAAAAAACATTTCAACAGAGGTAAATATGAAAACAGGGTGTCCCATGCACATTATATCGCGAATTCCGTGCCAAAGGAAACTGTCAAAAGGTTATTTAAAGGAACTTTCCGAAAAGGCAAAACTCAGGCTCCAGATAATCGACTGGTACAACCAAAACTCGGCTCACAAAAGCGCAAACGGGGAAAAAAACGCAAGCCTTACCTGCCGTCATTTCGGAATCGACCGCTCCTACTTTTACAGGTGGTACGAAAGGTTCAGAAAGTACGGAATCGCTGGACTTGAGGAAAAATCAAGGAGACCGAAGCACGTCCGAGCGGAGACGGTCTGCCCTGAGATTGTCGAGGAGATAAAACGGATCAGGCAGAAAAACCCAACCTACTCGGCAAAGAAAATACGCCCGATTCTTTTGCGGTATTATGAGGATTACGAGGTTCCGAGCGTCTCGACCATCTCAAATGTCATAAAAAGGCACAACTTTTTCTTCCGTGCGGACACGAAGTCATTCAGGAAACGCTCAAAAAGCGGACAGAAAGCCTTTGCCCGAAGGAGAATCAGCGGAAATATGAGGAGCGATGGGCCGAACAAAGTCATTGAATTCGACATGAAGCACATAAGGATTCCTAACAGTGGGAAGAAATATGCGATGGTCGGAATCGACGTGTACACGAAGCAGGCCGTAATCCACGTGTCAAACACATGCACGAGTGCGGCGGGAAAGATTGCCTACCAGAAGGTCGTCTCAAGGTTCGGAAAACAGGCGGTCTACATAAACGACAACGGCAGCGAGAACCAGGATAAGGCAGAGAGCTGGCTCAGGAACGAGGGAATCACCCAGCTTTGGGCAAGACCAAGGACACCGAAGGATAAGCCTTGTGTGGAGCGGATGATTGAAACCCTGCAGGTCGAATGCCTTGACTATCTCAAAGGTCTTATGAATGTAACGGAGATACAGGCGGAAATTGATTCATGGCTGAAAAAATATCACGGCTACCGCCCCCACGAATCTTTAGATTTCTTGACACCGGACGAGTTTTTAACTAACTTTTATTTAAACTCTTCCACAGGTGCAAGAGTGTCCTAAATGTATTTGGAACGGACATTAGACTAGACATAACGCGAAAAATCGTTTATAGTAACAGAACATTGGCGTCTTACCCAAGTGGTAAGGGAACGGTCTGCAAAACCGTGATTGAGCAGTTCGATTCTGCTAGACGCCTTGTACAAAAGACGGAGCCTTTGCTTCGTCTTTTGTTTTTACGGGCATGTCTTGGCCAAGCCGGTGCCCGATAACATATACCGGCCGTCCGTGCTTTTGCTGCGGACGGTTTTTTTTGCATTCCACAGAGCGGTTTTATTTGATATAATACTTTCATGCAAAAAGATTTTTATGATTTTGTTGTTGTGGGTGCGGGAGCGGCAGGTTTGACAGCCGCCCAGTATGGAGCACGCAGCGGTCTTGATACACTGCTTATTGATTCGTCTGACGCAGGTGGTCAGGCATTAAATATATTTACTTTGGAAAACTTTCCGGGATTTTTTCCGGCTGTAAAGGGACGCACTTTTATTGACAACATGCAGGC
>DLYJ01000258.1:0-7571 GCA_003447785.1 Treponema sp. | reverse complement strand
TGTTATACAGTTTTAATTGCAACCGGAGCCGAACATCGTAAACTGGGCGCTAAGGGCGAAAGCGAGTTTAACGGACGCGGCGTTTCTTACTGCGCAACCTGTGACGGACCATTTTTCCGCGGCGGAAAGATTTTTGTAGTTGGCGGCGGCGACAGTGCCCTCGAAGAAGCGTTTTACCTGTCTTCGCTGACTGACCAGGTAATTCTTGTTCACAGACGGGACCAGTTCAGGGCGCAGAAAGCAATTCAACAGAAAATAAAAAAGAATAAAAACATTACGGTAATTTTTAACACTGAAATCGCCCAAATTAAGGGCGGTCAGAAAGTTGAATCCGTAGTGCTCAGGGATACAGTCAGCGGCGAAAAGGTGGAACAGACTGCCGATGCCGTATTTATTTTTGTCGGAATGAATCCCCGAACTGACCTTGTAAGCATGCTCCGGAAGGACGAAGGCGGTTACCTGATTACAAATTACAGGATGGAAACTTCTGTTCCTGGAATGTATGCGGCAGGCGATGTGCGGGCCAAACCCTTCCGTCAGTTGATTACAGCAGCCTCAGACGGCGCTATTGCGGCCCATCAGGCTCACGAGTACGTAACAATGATAAAAAATGCCAGAACAGGCGCGGAGAATTAATGAAAGCCTCTGACTTTATTAAATCACTCCGCCGCAGTTTGAGCAGTTTAATATATACAGCCGTTCTGTTTTTGACCGCCTTGAATTCAATTTATGCCCAGAAAGCAATTCCAGAAAGTGCTGACTTCTGGTCTGATTACCCTGCGGAACAACTTGCAGACTTTTTATGCGAGCGGATGAGCGACGAAGAACTCCTTGCACAGATTTTGATGTTTGGATGGGCCGGAGCTGAGCCCAGCGAACTGCTGAATCAGTGGGTTTTAGACAGAGGCCTTGGAAGCGTAAAAGTTTTTGGCTGGAACACTGACAACACGGAACTCGTTGCAAAATCGGTTGCTTCCCTGCAAAAAAAATCCCAGGCACGCCGCTTTAAGATTCCACTTTTTGTTGCGACAGACCAGGAAGGCGGCTGGATTCGTCACGTTAAGGGTGATACGTCTGACACTCCGGGCAACATGGCAATCGGAGCCTCGGCATATCCCATAGATTCATATTATTCAGGTTATTACATCAGCCGCGAAATAAAGGCCCTGGGAATCAACATGAATTTTGCGCCCACCGTGGATATTTACACCAATTTGAATTCAACAGTAATCGGACCACGTTCATTCGGTTCCAATCCGGAGTACGTGGGTGAACTTGGTGCAAGCTTTGTTTCAGGTTCCATGGACGCCGGTGTAATTCCCACGGCAAAACACTTTCCGGGCCACGGTGACACGGGTCTGGACAGCCACGGTGCCCTTCCCCGAATCGACATAGACTACAACACTCTGCTTAACCGCGAACTGATTCCCTTTAAATATCTGATTGCAGAAAAAATTCCTGCGATAATGAGCGGACACCTGAGCTTTCCCCGCATTAAGTCCAACGGTGAACCAGCAAGTTTGAGCAAAACTTTTTTGACTGATATTTTGCGAAATGAACTTCATTACGAAGGCCTTATAATTACTGACGACATGATGATGAATGGCGCGACAATGTACGCCGGAAGCCTTTCACGTGCATTCCGCCTTGCAATCGAAGCAGGAAACGACATTGTAATTTCTTCTACCACCGCACATCTGCAGGAAAGCCTGTGGACGAGCAACCTTGCTCTGATGAGCAGCAGTACGGATTTCAGGCAGACGGTTCAACGCGCTGCACGCCGTGTAATTCTATACAAATTGAATTATTTTAGAAGTTCCAACGCGGCTCCGCTGTATCCTGAAGTTGATAAATTAAAAGACCTTGTACCGGATAAGGAAGGGCAGAAATTCTTCCTTGCTCAGGCATGCCGTTCCATTACCGCCTACAAGAGCGGAACTTTGCCGTACAAACCTGCTGAAGGTGAGCGCATTCTTCTTGCCGGACAAAATCAGTTTCCGGAGTTTTTTGCAGAAGCACACGCGCGCTACCCCAACGCCGCTGAATTCAAGTATGACTACGAAATGGGCCCGAATCAGGCTGACTGGATGAGCAATAATATTGAGTCGACTGCACGGGGTTTTGACACAATAATTATCTGCGTTGCAAACGAGAGAAGCGCCATGATTGCGCGCCGCCTTGAGAGAACCGGAAAGCGCGTAATCGTAATGTCAGTTCTTGCGCCGATTCCCGTGCTGACTTTTAACTGGGCTGACACGATTCTGCTGGGTTACAGCTACTCACCGTATACATTTAAGGCACTCTTTGCGGCCCTTGACGGTGACTTTGTACCAAAGGGCGTACTGCCGCTGTATAATTAGTCGTTCAGGAAGGACGGAATTTCCTTTTTTCTGGTGTATTTAAAGTCTGTAGCGTGGGTGTTTGGAATAAGCCCTGCAATTCTGTCATTTTCTTTCTGCAGCTGGAATTTAATCATAAACTTGAATGCTGTCATGAGCGACTCAAGCCCCTCTGTTGCAGAAGCGGGTGTAATGCCTGCCTCCTGCATTTCCTTTACGAGGTAATAGCAGGATTCAATCGTAGAAATGTATTCTGGTTTAGGCTCTTTTTTGAACGTAAAAATCGATTCGTAATTGCCGCTAAAGCTCAACTTTGGAAGCGCCATGATATTCGGGCTTGAATTAATCATCTTTTTTGAGCAGAACCATGTTGAATCAATAATTATTGCAAGAAGTTTTTTATTGCCGATTAGTTCCTTTAATCCCCTTGTTTTTGAATTGATTGCGTCCGGGCCCGGGTACATCAAAACCGGATAATACTGCGGGTCTGCGAGCAACTGGCAGAGGCGGGTGTTCTTTGTAAAATCGATGCCCATGATGATTTCGCTGCCGATGAGACCTGCGTGAGCGATGCGGCCGGTGCCTGTGCGGTTTTTCTTTGCTTCTTTTGGATGCATTAAAAAGACGAACTTGATATTCGGGTCAAAAGGTTTAACATGTTTGCAAAAACAGCTGTCCTTAGGGCGTAAACACTTAAAACAGAGTTCGCGTTCCGGCTGTGATTCTTCCTGCGTCATGAAAGAGAGTTTAACGGATTTTATAAAGAAAAAAAAGTGTAGCGGACGAAAAAAAAGGCTCCCGGCCGAAACCGGAAGCCATTAAAAGTTACAGTTGAATCTGAAACCTTTTATTTAGCATTTGAGTTGCTGCTGGAATGGTTGTAGTCAGCACCAATACCTGCCGGAACTTTGTCAGTGAGTTTGAACAAATCACCGAGATCAAACTGTCCGTTTTCGTTGCGTGACAGGCGGTTGAATGAACCGTCTGCGTTGTAACCGTTTGCAAGTTTTGAAGTGTCTGTACTTACAAATGCACTCTTGTCCAGAACAGCGCCGGACTTGTTCTGTGTCTGGGCACCGTTGAAGAAGAATGTGTCATCAGTAAAGAGATCAGGTTTTTCTTTGTAGTTATCGCCTGCTCCACCTTCCAGGGAAAGAACACCCTTTGCTTCGAAGATGCGAGGATACTGTTCTTCTTTTCCCTTTCCGTAAAGGCTGATGTTGTAGTTGCCGTTTGCAAATGCTGTAACGCGGTCAAGAATCAATGCAGGGTTTGAGTTACATGTAATACCGTTTACACCGTTACCCCATGCAATTGAGTTGCGGAGAATGTGCTTGATTGCGATACCGTCACCGCCAAGCTTAAATCCGTTACCGTCACCGTTACCTGTTCCGTCGAGTTTTGTACCGTTACCGTAAGTAACACAGTTGTCGAGGAGAACTGCACCGATTGGACCTGTTTCTACCTTAGAGTAAAGATCCCAGCCGTCGTCTACGTTGTGGTGTGCAACACAGTTACGGAATACGTTGTTGTTTCCTGAAGTAAGTTTGGAAGCAAAACCATCGGCGTTATTCTGTGCAGGGTCGCAGTTACCGAATGATTCACATCCGTAGATGTAGTTGTCATGCGGCCATTTTTCGAATGGTTCTGCCGAGCGTCCTGCAATCTGGATACCTGTATCACCGTTTTCGTATGTATCTACCATAAGAATCTGGTTGTAGTCACCTGCAACCTGGAGTGCCTTAACGTCTCCCGGTGTGTGGCAGATGTCGATATTCTTGATTGTCCAGTAGTCACCGTAAAGGTTGAATGCAGTTACCTTAACCTTAGCCTTGCTGAAGTCGATTACAGCCCGTGCACCGTTTTCGCTGACTAAAGTTTTGCGTGCCTTTGCAGTACCGTTGTTACCGCGTTCAATATCGATACCCTTGTTAGGGAAGTATACACCACCCTTGAGGATGATTGTCTGTCCCGGTTCTGAATAAGCGATTGCTGAGATGATATCAAGAGGATCTTCTTTTGTACCCTTACCGAATGCGGTTGCAGTCGGACTTACGTACAGAGTTTTGCCCTTGTATGTTTTAGAAACGATTGAATGTGAGTATGTTACAGATTTGTAGTTCTGTTCATACTGGAGTGTTTCTGCGTTGTACTGTGCAATAACCTGCTTTTTGCCAGGGCGCCAGTTGTCTTCAGGGTCAAATGTTACGAGAAGGTCGTTGAGTTCAGGTTTGATTTTGAGTGTCTTAGTGTAGTCTACGTTGGCTGTAACTTTGTCACCCTTGATAAGAACTTTGCCCTCTTTTGTTTCTACATGGATTGTACCGTTTGCATTAGCCGAGAACACGAACGGATACTTTTTGTTGTACCATGTTGTTGGACAGTCGATCGCTGTTGTAAGAGGAATAAGCTCAGGCGGTTCTTCTACAGGAGGAGGATCTTTTTTAGGATCTGTAATGTTAAGAACTACATCGGAGAATGTTGCGTTACATCCCCGGGCAACTGCAAAACCGAGGTAAACGTGTTCTTTGTCGAGCTGAACGAGTTTCTGGTTTTCGTTGTCGTACATGATGTATTCTTCAACAGAGTCTTCTGAAGGAATGGCTCTCTTGTAGATTGCGTGATAACCTGTGTTGTCTTTTTTAAGGGTAATGCGGTAAGTGTCTCCGGTTTTGATTGCGTCGCCGGCCTGGTCGTAGCTGAATGCGCGTCCAATGCTTACTGCACTTTCTTTAATTCCGGCATCACCTTTAGCGATGAGTTCGTCTGTAAGGCCGCTTACAAAGCGTGAACCAAGACCGTTTTTGATTTCCTTTTTGTTGCCGTTTACGTGAGTTGTAAACTTGCGGCTGATAACACCTGCCGAGTTGTTGTAGGCTGTCATCATCGGCTGTCCGTCGACACCGAGGCGGTCGATTGCGAGAAGACCAAAGCCTTCCTGTCCGTCAACCATCGGGTTGTGGTAGTCTACGTGAACAGTTGCTGTGAGTTCAAAGTTTTCCTTGTACGGATCGATTGTTGTGTAGTAGAACGAAATGCCGTCAAAGAAGCTTTCGAATTTACCGCCCTTTTCAATGATGTTTCCTGTTTTTTCGTCGTAAATACATGAATAGAGTTTAACTTTCATGTCGTTAGGATCAAGGATTTCATATCTGTTGCGGTTTGGATTTGTAGATGTACCGAATTCTGTGAATTTCCATACGCGTTCTTTTTCGGCTTTAACAAGTTTGTGAGTTGTTTTTGAAGCCATTGTATCTTTGCCGCGAACAGCAGTCACGTAAATGTCTGAGTAGCTTCCTACTTTAAGACCCTTGATTGTAGCAGTAAGGTCTGTAGTCTGAGCAAGATTTACTTTTTTTCCGCTGTTGTCTGTGTAAGTAAGGATGTAGCCTTCTGCTTCCTTAACGGCAGACCATGAAGCATCGATTGTACCGCCACCTACGTTCAAAAGCTGAACTACAGTCTGTGTAAGCGGGAGCTTAAAGTCAAAGCTTACCGGTTTTGAAGCCTTTTTAGTTGTTTCTCCGCGTTTTTCCGTGTAAACAACAAATGTGTATTTGCCACTTGATTCCGGAACAAATTCCGAATGTTTGTTTGGCTTACGTGTACGTCCAAATGAGTTTGTTACTTCTGAACCGTTTGCATCAGTCATTACAACCTGACCTTTGTCGGCTGTTTTTGCATCTGTAGCCGCTACGAATTCAACAGTAACTTCATTTGGATTGTCAGCACTGAGTTTTACTGACTTGATTTCAGGATCTGCTACGCTTGCCCAATTTGACTGACCAAATGCAGAAAAGGCGAGCAGAACGCCGAGTCCGAATGAAAGTAACTTTTTCATCATGTCTCCTTTATTTTTCCGTTTTACAACGGGAATTTTAGAATTACCTCTAAACTAAAAGCGCAGGTACCTTGAATAACAAAGTCCTGCGCACATTAGTATGAAAAATTACAGGATGTTTGTTAACATCCGGTTTTGTTATTTAGAAACTGTAATCTTGTAAATATTGATACCAGATTTCTTTGAGAAAACTGTATAAGTTCCGTCAGCAGGAGCTTTTACTTTACCTTCTGTTGCTACAGTTCCGGCCTGTCCGTCTGGTCCCATTGGAAGTTCTTTTACAGTTTTTCCGTCAGGTCCGATTACAACGAGTGGACGTGTATCAGTTTTTGAACCAGAGTTTCCGTGAACGATGATTGTTTCACCTTTTTTAGCAGGGAAAGAAATTGAGCGGTAGTCAGGTTTTCCTGAACCATTCAATTTGATGGCTACTGTGTAGTCTTCGCCGTCTGGAGATTTGTGAACAGGTTTGTTTTCAATTGTGATGTTCTTTTCTGCGTTTGCATTGAGAACAAATCCGTCTTCTTCTTTTGTTGCTTCTGTAATTTCTCCAGCTTCGAGGTCGTTGGCACAGATGTAACCTTCAGCAAATGCGAAAGTTCCGAGCATGAGACAAGAAGCTAAAAATGTAACTAATTTTTTCATAACCAAAAATCCTCCTTGGGTTATTAGTGTTCCTTTTTAAGAACATATTTAGTTAGTTTTAGATACATAAAATTTTAAACTTTTTTAGAAAGAATTTTTATGTACTATAAAGTATAACTGCAAACAGGCTAAAAATAAAGGACAGTGTTTATAAAAAAACGCTCACTTAATATTTATAAAATGCAATAATTTAAAAAAAAATAATAAGATTTTGAAGAAGAATTCACAAAACTGATATATAATATTGCTTATGGACAATAAAGCGGAATTAGAAGCGTTTAAGAATAACATCTGTAAACTGACGGGTGGTGCAAAAGCCGTTCTCTTTAATTCGGGGATGAATGCGATTATCCAGACAATTCTCACACTGGCAAGGGCCGGGGACGAGGTTGTTGTGGGGTCGAACGTGCGTGCCTCCGCATATAATTTTTTTAAGTTCCTCCTGAAAGACATCGGTATAACTGCAAACTTTGTTTTTTCTTCCGATCCGCTTGAATTTGAAGCCGCAATTTCTCCGGCAACCCGCTGTATCTTCATAGACCTTGAAGGTTCAATGAGACCGGAAGCTGTAAATATCAGAAAAATTGCCGATATGGCACACCGGGCAAAACTCCCTCTTGTTGTAGACAACGGCGGTATTCCGGTGAGTTGTATCAATCCCTTTGATTATAATGCTGATATTGCAATTCTTGATTTTTCATTTTTATTTGCAGACCCGTCCTTCAGCGGCGGAATGGTTATTGAAC
>DLYJ01000084.1 GCA_003447785.1 Treponema sp. | reverse complement strand
TATTTACCGGCTCAAATGAACTTGATGCTGACGATAAGATTTCCGGTAAGGTTGTATTTACAGGTACAATCCAGGATGACCGCAAGATCGGAACATTGACCTTAAAGTCAAATTATGCAATCAACAGTACACTCACAAATGCCGTAACCGTTGCAGAATATGACAATAAAACTTCTCTCCTTAAGGTAAAACCTGCCGAAAGCGCAACAACGGGCTGGACGTTCAGCATTACAACAGCTGACAGCAGTCAGTTCTCACTTGCAACCGGTCATACCGTAGAATGGAGGCTCGAACTTGATTCAACTTATGTAGCAAACGTGGCACAGTCAGATGTTGTATTTACACTGACTGCCAACGACGGCACAAACAACGGCGCAACACCAAAACAGGTGGACATTGTTCCGTATATTACAGACATTTCCAGCGGAGAAGACATGGAAAGCGGAACTAAGAGATACCTCCGACGCTCTGCAAGCGGTGCTTATGTTGCTAGTGTTGATGCAAAGTATGATCCAACTGCAAAAACAAGTTCAACTATAACTGTAAAGGGATTCAACCTGACCGGTGGTACTGTATATCTGGGTGACACTTCAAAAGAAACAGTTGCATCCGGCGCTGACCTTACTGTAAAGAAATCTCTGCTTACAAAGTCCGGTGCTATCAAGGTAATCAATAATTCAGTTGAATCATTGAATAACAGTAATGATAACAATGCCGAATGCAACAAGGAAGCTTCTCAGTTTGCTCCGAACCATACCGACGACCGCTATATCTACATGTGGGATACCACAACGACAAATTACAGCGGCAGCGAAGCGGTAATGAAACCGGTTATCAATAATCAGGGCGCTAAGACAGGTGCAATGATGTGGTTCTATGCTGAGAATAACCAGTATTTACGGGCAAATGGAACTCAGCTTACCACATCATGGGCTGGTTCAGTTTATGGAGGAAACTTTGCCTATAACTCAGCTGGTTCTCCGACATGGGTTTTCCTTCATAATATGAACTGGGGTGGTACTGCCTATACAGCTTTTGGTTCCGTGCAGTGGGGTAAATCATTTAATACATTGCCAGCAGCATACTACTGGAACAGACCTTATGCTAATCAGAGAAGCGGACGCTTGGGACTTGGAAACCTATCATTTAATGGCAGTACCACCGGTTATTCTTATTCTGGTACCACCATGAAACGCTATGAAAATATAAAGATGGCTGTTACTGGAAATGCTGCAGATACACTGAATATGGTTGCATATTTTGATAAGGCAGATGAATCCCGTTCAATTGTATTCTGGCGATTCCATGAAGGAACAGATATCAGTCAGAAAAACGAGCAGACTGGTGCAAATGCTTATTCGGATTTAAGCAGAAAAGTTGCAAATACTTATGAATATGATGCAACATATAGTAGAACTGCTGTCGGTCTTGATACTCCTAAAGGCCGTGAAGAAATTACATCCGGCAAGGCAGATTCTGCATACTTCGATATGGCATACGATTCTGTAATGAATGTTGTTTACATCGCATACTATGATGAAGTTGAGGGTGGCTTAAAAATCAGGTATCTGAATAATCCTGCAGCAGGTTACTACGACCACTGGACAAATGACTGGCAGACTGCTGTAACAATTGATCCGGATGCGGCCGGTCAGTATGTAGCAATGAAGATAGACGCAAGCGGCCGTGTTCACCTTGCATACTATGACTCAACAGGTTCTTACTTAAAGTACGCTCTCTTAACTCCAAGCGGAACAAGCGGAGATGTCACAGGCTTTACCGTAACAAAGAAAGTCCTTGTAGACACTCTCTTTACAAACGGTATGTACAACAGTATTACTCTCAAAGATTTCTCAGAAGACGAAGACGGAAGTGATGTTCGTCCTGTAATAACCAGTTACTCAATTTCTTATGGTGGTACAAAGTACTCCCTCCGTACTTCATGGCCTCTTACACCTGTAGCAGATATCCAGGCTGGTGCTAATGATGATGGCTACACGGGTAAATGGGAAACTGTAGTCGTAGTTTCTGCAAATGCTCCGACTCAGGATAACACCTACACTGAGACAAAGGGTACCGGTTATACAGGTAACATTGTCGTAGGTTATACGGCATCTAAACTGGAGCAGGCTGAACTGCTGGGAGAATAATAATTAAAACGAAGGCTGCACCTCAATTTGAAGTGCAGCCTTTTTTGTCTAGCCGGACACAGTTTCTGCAGGCTGTTTCTGCAGTTCGAGGATACGGTTGAGCGGCAGGCCAGTGCACCTGGCGATTATCTCTGGAGAAATATTTTCTTTAAGCATTTTCTCTGCAGTTTCAAGGGCATGCTGCTGAGCTCCTTCTTTCCTGCCATCATCTACGCCCTGAAGATATTTAAGATGACCTTCCTGTTCCCATGTCATATACTGGTGCCTCCATTGCGCATTGTGTTTTGCCTGTGTGACAAGCCGGTCCAGATTTTTTGTAAAATCAGTCTGTGCTTTGCCACCATATAAGAATTCGAAAAACTTTCTTTCTTCTTCATTTTGTATCTTAGCATAACTTTTTACATTAAAAAAGATTTTTTGTGTCCCGTCTCCTAATTTTATTGAATTATCTTCTGCACAGGTATTTTCAAAAGCATATACGGGAAGTCCTTCTCCAAATATATCTTCCATACAAATAAAAAGAACGTATGAATCAGGAAGTTCTGAATAGGTGTGACCGCGCTGGAGATTGTCGATATCCATCAGGCTTTGATAATAACGGGCCCGCTGGGGCAGTTCTTTTGTATCAACCGCCTGAAGTTCAACATCAAATACCTGGCCGTCAGTTTTTGTATAGATATCGAGCCGGATTCCTTTTGAATCAAAATCGATTTCGAAGGATTTTTCACCTTCCGGCGGTTCAATCTTGTCGATTTCAATGTGAAGTAATAATTCCAGAAGTTTTTTACACATGTCAGGATAATGGGTAAAAATCTTGTAGAATAAAAAACGATTGGCTAAAGTGGCTTTCTGCCAGCTTTCTTCCGGGGAAAATGTTTGTTTTATCATGGAGCACTCCAGATTAAGGAAAAACGGATTTTCCATACAGAAATCCGGTAAGAGAAACTTCTTACATAAATATATATTGCTCTGATTGTTTAAAACGGGAGAATTCTGTTATTAAAAAAATGTTATTTTTTTCGCCTGGGCCGTCTCGGCCTGAGAAGGACAAACCTGTTTTTTCTCTCTATCAAAACTCGGCGCTTTATGCTATTATGGACAAATGACGATTAATTCGACAAAACATAACCTGTCCGGTCATATTTCGGTGCCGGGCTCTAAATCTCACACAATCCGCGCACTGATTCTGGCGTCGCTGGCTGAGGGTAAATCCACAATCCGTAACCCGCTTCCCAGCGCTGACTGTCTTTCTACAGCCAAGGCCGTGCCGCTCATCGGTGCCGAGATTGACCTGAACCTTGATCAGGAAGGCGAGCCTGGAACCCGCTGGTGTGTTGAAGGTGCGGGTGGTAAGGTTCATCTGCCGTCTGATGTTGTCGATGTTGGAAATTCTGGTTCACTCTTGTATTTTTTGTCTCCGATTGCTGCCTGCTTTGACGGAATCAGTATTTTTACAGGTGACAGTTCAATCAGAAAAAGACCTGTTGAGCACGTTGCAGATGCTTTGAATCAGCTTGGTGCCCGGGCAGAACTTGCAGTTCCGGGGCATAACGGCTGTCCCCTTGTTGTTAAGGGACCGGTTCATGCGGGTACCGTAAAAACTGCGGGCGAAGTGAGCAGCCAGTATATTTCCGGTCTTATGATGAGTGCGCTTTTGATGAACGGCACGCTCAATATTCAGCTTTCAAATCCCAAAGAAACTCCTTATCTTACCATGACTCAAAAGTGGCTCGAAAAAGTCGGCGTCGATTGTAAGATAAGCGCTGACTTTAAAAATATTTCTGTAACAGGTCCGGCTCATTTTAAAGGCTTTGACCAGGTAATTCCTGCAGACTGGGAAGGCGTTGCATTTCCTCTGATTGCCGCATTGATGACTGACAGTGATATTACAATTGACGATGTGGACGGCAGCGGAACTCAGGGCGATGACGCGATTGTCGCTGTTTTGCAGTCTGTCGGCGCTGATATTGAATGGAATAAATCTGCAGGAACTCTCAGAGTCCGCGGCGGAAAATGTGCACGTAACGGTCACGGCCGTTTGAGTACTCAAAATCTTCCTGACGGCGAGCTGCGCGTAAAGATGTCTCCTTTTCCGGATGCAATCTGCGCCCTGGCTGTAATTTCGCTTTTTATCGAAGGCAAAGTTATTCTTGAAGACGCTGAATGCTGCCGTAGAAAAGAAACTGACCGCCTTAAGGTTCTTACTGTTGAACTTAAAAAACTCGGGGCCGATATTACTGAACTTCCTGACGCTCTTGTCATCAAGGGCGGAGCTAAACTAAAAGGCGGCGTCGTTGAATCATACGATGACCACCGCATGGCGATGAGCCTTGCCTGTCTTGGTCTTGCCATGGAAGAGGGGCAGACGGTTACTGTGCAGAACGCAGAGTGCTGTGCGGTAAGTTTTCCTCACTTTTACCAGGTGATGAATTCGATTAACGCAGGCTTTGTCCAGCGTTAAGCCTTGTAAGGTAAAAAACTGGAGTTAAGTTAAAAAATGGATTTTTCTGATTTTAAAAACACCCTTTTTACCAAATGGCAGTACCGTATTCTGAATGTCTGCTGGTGGGGAACGATTATCATCGCACTTTTTGAATTTGTCGTTTTTATCGCATTTTCAAAAACCGGTTTTTTGACCCGCCCTGTTCCAGCCTACCTGTTTGAACGCTTTGCGCTTCCATCCGGAATCAACCTTTTGAGCGTGTTTTTCTGTACGGTTTCGCTAAAATCCAATCGTTACACTATTGTCCAGAAGAATCAGATTGTCTGCGTGACTGCGTGGATTGTCAGTTCAATCGTTGCAATTTTTCATAACTACTTTAAATTCCTGCTGGTTATGAACGGAATCCCGATTATTATTGCGGCAATTTTTGCAAACCGTAAACTTCTGCTGCGCATCCTTATTCTTTGTGTATGTTCATTTATTCTGTCGTCTGTCGTAATGTACTTTGATAACAATCCTATGTCGAATGTGGATTTTGTTACGACAATCATCTGCGAATTAATATTTTTGTCATTCATCGACAGAATCAGTTCAATAATCGTAATCAGTCAGAGCAAGCAGATTGACTTTATCTACAATCAGAACCAGCGCCAGATGGAGCTGATTCAGGAATTAAAGATTGAACCTTTGACAAAACTCTACAACCGCACTGCTTTTAACGGTGCAATGCGCTCATTTATAAGAAAGTACGGCGAGCAGTTAATCAATCCCCATCTGGTTCTCCTTGATCTGGACCATTTTAAGGTGATAAACGACACATACGGACACGCTAACGGCGACACTGTTCTTATTGAACTTGCATCGGTTATCAAAAAGGACATGGGCGGTATCCGTCGTGCCTTCCGTTACGGCGGTGAAGAGTTTGTACTTTTGTTTGAAAATGAAGATACCAATCAGGTTATCCGGGTTGTTGAACAAATCAGAAAGGATTTTTCATCAATACGCTTTGATTTTGCTCCGGAAAAGAGTTTTACTCTGACTGCCGGAATTGCCCGAATCAAGAAAAATCAGGATGCCTCTGCATGGTTCAACAGTGCCGACAGCGCAATGTACCGTGCCAAGGAAGCCGGCCGTAACCGCATAGAAATCGAGAACGAAACGCTCTTAGTTGAGTAATTCAATAAATAATTATAAAATTGAACCTATCAAATACATTTACATTTTGAGGAAATAAAATGAAACTTACTTGTGGTATCGTTGGTCTTCCAAACGTGGGAAAATCAACCATTTTTTCTGCACTTACAAGAGCCCCTGCAGAGGCAGCAAACTATCCTTTTTGTACAATCGACCCAAACCACGGAGTTGTAGAACTTCCAGATGAACGCCTCGATTTTATGGCAAGTGTTTTTGAACCAAAAAAGAAAATTCCTGCAACAGTAGACTTTGTTGATATTGCCGGTTTGATTAAAGGTGCCAGCAAGGGCGAAGGTCTTGGCAACCAGTTCCTTGCAAACATCCGCGAAACTTCCGTAATCGCTCATGTTGTCCGCTGCTTTGACGATCCAGACATTCAGCACGTTCGTGAAGACGCAAAAACTGATGCTTCCATCGACCCTGAAAGTGATATTCTTACAATCAATTATGAACTTTGCCAGGCCGACATTGATACAATCACAAAACGCGAAGACAAGGTTACACGCCAGGTTCGGGCGATGGGCAAAGAAGAAGAAAAGAAATTTGCAGGTTACCGCAGTGCAGTAGCAAAAATTCTTCCATTGCTCCAGGAAGGTAAATGCGCACGCCAGGTTGAACTTACTGACGAAGAAAAGGCAGGAATTTACGACCTTCACCTTTTGACCATCAAACCGCAGCTTTTTGTCTGCAACATCGATGAAGACACAATCGCAAGTGGCACAAACAAATACGTTGAAGCCGTTAAAAAAATCGCCGCAGAAGAAAAGAGCGAAGTTGTCGTTATCTGCGGTAAGTTTGAAAGCGACCTTGTTGATATCGAAGATGAAGCTGACAGAAAAGAATTTATGGACAGCGTCGGCTTAAAGGAAAGCGGTCTTACAGTTCTTGCACGTGCCGCTTACCACCTGATGGGCTTGCGCACATTCTTTACCGGCGGACCTGATGAATGCCGCGCCTGGACAATTCACAACGGCGACAAGGCTCCGCAGGCAGCAGGTGTAATTCACACAGACTTTGAAAAGGGCTTTATCAAGGCAGAAGTTTATTCTGTTGAAGACCTCCGTAAGTATGGAAGCGAAGCCGAAATCAAGGCTGCAGGTAAATACCGCCAGGAAGGTAAAGAGTACGTTGTTCAGGACGGCGACTGCATGTTCTTTAAATTCAACGTAACAAAATAATTGAATTCAACAGGATAACAATGAGTTAAAACGCAAACCGGCTTGACCG
>DLYJ01000076.1 GCA_003447785.1 Treponema sp. | reverse complement strand
ACCGGGAGCGACATGTTTGAGTCTGCCGAGAAGAAGGCTGCAAGAATCGGTGTAATGCTTGCAAAGAGCACGTTCATCGGGTGCAAATCATTGCACAGAAAGCGGATAATCAGCGGATAAATCAATGCGATTACAAGAATAAAATCGATTGTAAGCATGAGGATGAGGGGAGTGTAAATTCGTGAGGCAAAAATTGCCTTTGCACTTACCATCCAGTAGCAGGCGATTGCAATCATTCCGATGCTGACCCATTCAATAAAAAAGGTCATGATTGAATAGCAAACTTTAGCGGCCGAGTCCAGGAAAGAAACGAGAGGCTTTGAAGCAACCTGGTCAGTTGAACAGCCGGCTCCTGCAAAGCCCGCAAAAATAAAGCATGGCAGAAGGTATGCGCCGTCTGCAATTGAATTGAATCCTGAGTACGGCAAAAGTTGCATTACCATTTTTTTAAGAACGATTGACGGAAGGTCAGTCATTTTTTCGCCGGTGATAGGGATTCGAGGGAGTTTAAAAATCAAAATTGAAATAAGGCCCAGAACTGTAAGAATCAGTGTTGTTCCAAGAATTGCGCCGATAGTCCATAGCGCGGTTTTAGTGAGCTGATTTGAATTCCTCAGCTTGAATACTGCCATTGATACTCCAAAGAACATCAGCGGAAGAACCGTGTAACGTGCGGCTCTGACTGCAAATTCACTGGCGGCAGAAATTGCTGCCATTGCGGCAGGATTTGCGGAAGGTATGATAAAGGCTGCGGCAAGACCAAGGGCAATGCCGATTAAATATTTAATCCAAACTTTCATAATTCAATTATATAAAATCAACCGTCCTTTTGCCATAGTCAAGATGACAGGCAAAAAACTAAATGCTATAATTCCAGTTATGGAAAAAATGATACTTATTGCAGGAAAAGACTACCCTGACGGCCGCGAACTTTCCAGCGCCGCAGAACTCCACGGATATGACTGTCTGATTACAACAAATTCCCGGGCACAGAATGTTCAGACCGATGACGGTTCAAAAGTTGCTGTCTGGAACCGCTCTTCGCCATTGTCGTGCCGTTCGCTGGTTTTATCCGCAATGAATATCACTGGAAGAATCGACGAGGCAGTTCTGGTTTTTGACGAACCTTACTACGCTCCGTCTTTTGGAACTCCAAATGCTCAGGAAACAAACCGTGCTTTTGATGAATTAATCCTGGGTTACCAGTACCTGACTTCTGAACTTTTACTCAGATTTTCCCAGAAAAAACTTGCAGGACTAGAATCAAATCCCGGCAAGCTTGTCTTTTTATACAAATCGAATGTGACAGACGCCCAGACCATACTCAACCCGTCTTCTAAAAATGCGTCAAACACACCTTCAAAATCCCTCGTAGCCGCAGCAGGGGCCGCATTCAAAGCCTTTGCCGAAAACATGGCCGCAACACTTGCACTTTCTGACGATGTAATTCCTGTCCTTGTGGAAGCAGACCCGAATAACGAAACTGCACGCAAAGACAGCGCACTGATGGGCTGGCTCTGCACTTACCTTGCACAGATTGATTCCCTCAAAAAAGATCTTTCTCCAAAGCAGAAGGTAAGCTGGGTAAAGGCAGGCGCCAAATCTCCGGGTGGATTTTCTTTGTTTAAGTAGGCAAAATCCTTTCAATACGCTAAAATAGTCTGTTATGCAGTTTGATAATCCTCTAATCGTACAAAGTGACAGAACCCTTCTGCTTGATGTTCACGCGCCCCGGGCAAATGACTGCCGCAACGCGCTTATTCCCTTTGCTGAGCTTGAGCGCTCTCCAGAACATCTGCACACTTACAGACTGACTCCTCTTTCTTTGTGGAACGCTTCCGGGGCAGGTTTTACTGCGCAGAAAGCAATCGATGTCTTAAAAGAGTTTTCCCGTTACGATGTTCCCCAGTCGGTTGAATTCTGGATTACTGAAACTGCAGGCCGTTTTGGAAAGCTGCGCCTGACCAGCGCTCCGTCGGTTTTAGTTCCGTATAATACTGCCGCCATTACAAATTCAACAAAGGCAAGCGATAAGGTAAAGGAAATTCGTGAAGAATACCTTTATCTGACTGCAACAAGCCAGGCCGTTTACAAAGAAATCGGAATGAGCCAGACTGCAAAAAAGTATCTTGAAAAAGTTGAATACGAAAGTCCTGACCCGCAGTTTTTGCCTAAGGAACCGCTTTCCGACACCGAAAAAGAATGCTGTTTCCGCCTGCATCTCACGGACCGCGGAACAATCAAGCAGGAACTTCTGCATCTGGGCTGGCCTGTAAAGGATGATGTTCCTCTGGCTGACGGCGAGCCGTTAAAAGTCAATTTACGGGACAAGACACTTTCAGGAAAAGAATTCAAAATCCGTGACTATCAGAAAAGTGCTGCCCAGGCCCTTGTAGGTGACAAAGGTCCGGGAACAGGATTTGGAACCATCGTCATGCCATGCGGTGCCGGCAAAACTGTTGTGGGAATGACTGTGATGGACCTTTTAAAAACGCGCACGCTGATTATCACAACAAACATCAGTGCAGTTCACCAGTGGATTTCGGAACTGCTGGATAAAACTGACCTTACAAAAGATGATATTGC
>DLYJ01000176.1 GCA_003447785.1 Treponema sp. | reverse complement strand
AGCTTGCTGACGAAATGAAGGCAGCAGGCAAACCGAGTTTTGACTGGAAAAAATGGTGGCTTCCTTCAGAAAGCGCTGAAAAATTTGACGAAAAAATCGATCTCTTCCAGTTTATCGGAAAAGACAATATTCCTTTCCACACAGTAGTTTTCCCGTGTTCAGAAATCGGAACTGGTAAGGATTACACAAAACTTTATCATATGTCTTCAACAGAATTTTTGAACTATGAAAGCGGAAAATTCTCAAAGTCAAAGGGTGTGGGTGTATTTGGTTCTGACGCAAAAGAATCAGGAATTCCAAGCGATGCCTGGAGATTCTACATTTACTACAACCGCCCTGAAAACCAGGACTACCAGTTTACATGGAAAGACTTCCAGGAAAAATACAACAAGGAACTCATCGGTAACCTGGGAAACCTCGTTAACCGCACACTTCTGTTCATCAACAAAAACTACGGCGGCGTAATTCCTCAGTCTCAAAAAGATGACGCTCTCTGGGCCCAGGTTCTGGAACACGAAAAGAAGGCAACAGAACTCCTGGAATGGGCAGAACTCAAGGACGCATTCCACGAAATCTTTGCAATTTCTGATATCTGTAACAAAGCATTCCAGGCCGCAGAACCATGGAAGGCAGTAAAACAGGACAAGGCAGCCGCAGACAAGATTCTTTATAACCTTGTATACGTAATCAAGGATCTCATGATCATGATTCAGCCGTATCTTCCAAAATACTCACAGGTTGTTGCAGGATATCTTGGAAAGACAATTTACGACGCTCACTACGGTGTAGAAGCAAAACCAGGCAGCCTTACATGGGCTGACCTTGGAAAGATGGAAGGTCTTGATAAAATTTCTGAAACTTCCGTTTACTTTACACCTCTTGATAACAAGACAGTAGATGCATTCCGCGAAAAGTTTGCAGGAAAGCAGGAAGCAAAAAAAGAAGAAAAACCTAAAAAGCAGGAAAAGAAGGCAGAACCAAAAGTTGAACAGCCGGCACTTACTCCACAGCAGCAGATTGACTTCTTTAACGCAAATATTGAACTTAGGGTAGCCAAAATCACTGATATCAAGCCGAATCCGGACGGAGACAAGCTTTATATTGAAACAATGGATGACGGCAGCGGCACTCCACGCACAATTCAGTCGGGACTCCGCAAATATCTGACAGAAGATCAGCTTCTCGGAAAGCATGTTATTATTGCCGCAAACCTCGCTCCCCGAAAAATGCGCGGCGTTGAAAGCTACGGTATGCTTCTTGCAGGCGACTACACTGAAGACGCAAAGGAATGCGTAGAAGTTCTTGAAGCACCATGGGCAGAACCGGGAACAAAGGTTGTCCTTGAAGGCTCTGACGAAAACGCAGTTAAAAAGGCAGAAATCTCAGGAGACGAATTCTTCTCTGTAATGATTGAAGCTAAAGACGGCCTTGTTCAGGTTGCAGGTAAAAAACTTCTTGCAAAGGGACAGGAAATCAAAACTGTAAAAGCCCTCAACGGCGAAATCGGCTGATAAGGTAACAGTTGTGTCTAAGCGATTTCAACAGACTGACTTCTGGTGTGATTTTAAGTGCGCACACGGCTGGAATAAAACAGCTGAGGGCGGAATCAATGTTCTTACGAGAACTTTCCGCCTGGGCTTTTTAAAGTTTTCTCTTGCTTATATTCCATATGCGCCCGAAGTTGAATCAGACATTGATTCATATGTTGTGGCCTTAAAGGATTACTCTCAAAAAATAAAACCTCTTCTCCCGGCAAATACACTTTGTATCCGTTACGATGTGCCTTTTGATGGTGCATCCATCGAAGAAAGAAACGGGTTTATTAAGAATGCACTCAAAACCGCAGAGACCAAAGGCTTAAAGCTAAAAAAAACTTCGGTAGACGTTCAGCCGCCTGATTCTACTTATCTTGATTTATCAAAGACAGAAGATGAAATTCTTGCCGGAATGAAAAATAAATGGCGTTACAACCTCCGTTATGCCCAAAAGCATGGAGTTACAGTCCGGGCCGTTACTGGTGCAAGTGCTGACTTTGAAAAGGATTTAAATTCGTTTTATGAATTATATAAAACTACTGCAAGCCGCGACGGTATCGGTTTGCATCCGCTTTCCTATTACAAAGATTTGATGGAGCGGGGAGCGCCTGATTCAACAAAGGCTGAAAAGCCGCTTGTAACTTTATACATCGCAAGCCACGAAGGAACAGATTTAGCCGCTATCATAACTCTTTTTACAAAGGACGAAGCAATCTATCTTTACGGATGCTCTTCCAATGAAAAAAGAAATCTGATGCCCGCATACCTTGTTCAGTGGACAGCGATTTGCGACGCAAAGAAATTTGATTCAAAAATATACGACTTTTACGGTATTCCTCCCACAAACGATGAAGGACATCCGATGCACGGGCTTTATCTGTTTAAAACCGGTTTTGGCGGTAAATTAGTACACCGTCCGGGAACCTTTGATGTTCCCCTTAGCGCCATGTACGGTTTTTATACAATGGCAGAAAAACTGCGCGCCGTATACCATAAAAAATTCCTGAAAATTATAAGAGGACGGTAAACTATGAACATGGAAGCCTTTGTTCTCGGCTGTGGCGGAATGATGCCACTTCCATACAGACATTTAACTTCAGTGCTTTTAAGACGGGACGGAGATTTGTTTTTGTTTGACTGCGGGGAAGGAACCCAGGTTTCTCTCAAACGCCTCAACCTCAAATGGAAAAAAATCAACGCAATCTTTATTTCTCACACACACGCCGACCACGTAACAGGGCTCCCGGGCATTCTGATGCTTTCGGCACAGGTTGACCGCACTGAACCTCTTTACATTTACGGTCCGCCGAAAGTAAAGGAATACATCGAGGCAAACCGTCAGGTTCTTGATATGTACATCAATTATCCTATTGTAATAAAAGAAATTACAGCGCCTTGTACCGTTCATGAAGGTGAAGATTTTACAATCAGGTGCTTTCCCCTTTCCCACACAAAAACCTGCGTCGGCTACACACTTGAAGAAAAGAACCGCCCAGGCGAATTCAACCCGGAACAGGCAGAAGCTCTGGGAATTCCTCGTGGACCTCTCTGGGGAAAACTTCAGAAGGGAGAATCCGTACAAAATGAAAGAGGCCAGACCATAGAACCTTCACAGGTTATGGGAAAAGAAAGACACGGCCGTAAATTTTCCTTTGTTACGGACACCCAGTACCTTCCTTCAATTGCAAAAGAAGTGCAGAACAGCGACCTTTTAATCTGCGAAGGAATGTTTGCTGACGACTGTCTTGACCAGGCAAAAGAAAAAAAGCACATGACAAGCCGTCAGAGTGCTACAATCGCAAAAGACTCAAATTCAAAAAGGATGGCGCTTATACATTACAGCCCGCGCTACACGGACCGTGACCTGGAAGTTCTTTTGACACAGGCGCGGGAAGTTTACCCGAACACTGAACTTACAAAAGACCGCATGATTTTTGATATTCCGTATATTGATTAGGCGGATTAGGCGGTGATCAGAATGGTATCCCTTGTTGATTTTACAAAAGCATATAATTCCTCGGTGGCAGTTGATAAGGTCAACATGAACTTTGAAAAAGGTAAAATCACAGGCATTTTAGGTCCAAACGGGGCAGGTAAAACGACAATTCTCAAGGCAATCTGTGCCCGCCATTTTGCAACAAAGGGAAAGGTTCTGGTAAACCAGATTGACGCTCAGGAAGAAAGTGACCAAATTAAGAAAATTACGGGCTTTGTTGAAGAAAGCGCAGTTTTAAATTCTTCGCTCACTGTCCTTGAATACTTAAACTTTAAGGCAGAACTTTATAAGGTTCCGGCCGAAAAAATAGATTCAACCATAAAATTGTGCTCCCTTGAAGAAGTTAAAAATAAAAAGGTTAAAAATCTTTCAAAGGGCTACATGGAGCGGGTCAATTTTGCAGGAGCCCTGATTTATGATCCTGAAGTTTTGATTCTGGATGAACCTGCCACGGGACTGGACCCTGCACAAATCATAAAAATGAGGAGCCTTGTAAAAGAGCTTTCTTCTGACAAAACAATCATTTTATCCACACATCTGATGCAGGAAGCCGAAGCTCTCTGTGACAAAATATATATCTTAAACCGCGGTAAGGTTCTTGCGGAAGGCTCTATCGAAGAAATCTGCAAACTAACGGGCTGTGCAGACCTTGAAAAATCATATTTCAAACTGATTGAAAATGACGGAGGTTCCGATGAATAAACCTCTGATTAAAAATTCAATTTTTTCACTTTTGATTGACCCGATTTTTTACGTCTGTTCAGTGCTGACAATACTTTTTACATGCGGCATTTTCTTTTTCTTTAACCGCTTTTTTGTAATTCAGACTTCAAGTTCCGATTTGAGGACTTTCTGGAATGCAATTATTGAAATTTCAGTGCTGACAATTCCGGTAATTACATTCAGCCTGAGAAACTATATTTATGACCAGTCCATGCCTCTTTCCCATTTTAAGCGGTTTTTGTCCCTCGCCATGGTTATTTTTACGGCAGCTTTTATTCCTGTCGTGTTTTTACTGAGCGTTCCTGTCTGCGTAAACTTTTTTGGCAATGTGGAAGCGGGGCAGGTTTTTACTTCTTTTCTGGCTGTAGCCTTCTGTCTTTTTGCATGCTCATGTTTCAGCCTCTTTGTTTTTTCAATTCCAAGAAAGCAGAATGCAATAAGTTCACTCATTGTGACGGTATTCATTCTTGCTGTTTTTAACTTTGTTCACCTTGTGCCTCTTTACGTTAAAACCGGTGATTTTTTGACAGGTGTTTTTCAGACAGTAAGTTTTGCCTGGCACATTGATTCTGCCCTCAAAGGAATTCTTGACAGCCGCGACTTTGTTTACTTTATTGAATGCAGCTTTGCTTCGATTCTTCTTACCGTGGCCTTCCAGAACCGCTCTTCAGGCAAAAGAAATCCCCGCCTCACATCGGCCTTACTTATTCTGATTATCTTTTTTACGGGAAGTGCCTTTAACCGTCTTTATTTCCGCGTAGATTTGACTTCCACAAAACAGTTCAGCGTGTCTAAGACAAGCGCCTCTCTCTGCGCCATGCTGGAACATCCCTTGAGAATCACTTATTACCGTTCAAGTGAACTCAAACAGTTTTATCCCCAGACACAGGACGTGGAAGAATACTTAAAAGCCTACAGCCTCCGTAATTCAAACATAAGCCTTACCTTTGAAAAAGCCGACGCAGAAAAGCTTTCCCGCCTGAATATCCAGGGACAGCAGATTAAAACACAGAATTCAACAAAAATTGAATATATAACGGTCTACTCGGCGATTTTACTCCAGTACCTTGATAAATCCACAATAATTCCATTTGTATTATCAACCCAGACACTTGAATACGATCTGACCCAGCGCGTACAGTCTCTTGTAAACCACAAAAAGCGCAATATTTTTATAATTATGGCAAACGGAATGAGCCTTAAGGAAGATTATTCCTATCTTGAAGGCTGGCTTTCAAGCCGGGGCTTTTATCCTGTGGAAGTCGCCTCAGAAAATTTAAATTCTTTTCTTCTTGAATTCAATGCGGACAATGTAAAGGACTCCACACTTCTTGTAATCGGTTCGGCCAATTTGTCCTTTGAAAACGTTCAGAACCTTAAAAAAATTGTTTCGCTCCATGTTCCCGTGCTGTTTATGACAAGCCCGTACACTGCTGACATTAAAAACGACTGGAACATCACTAAAAATTCAAATGATTCTTTAATTCAGTACTTGAATTCACTGGGATTTGCATTCAATTATTCAATTGCAGAAGATTTATCAAACTTTCCCCTTACAATGCAGTCAGGAGAAGGCTCAAATACCGAGTATAAAACCGTCAATTATCCTATGTGGATAAATCTCATGCCTCAAAAATACGCTTTTGAGGGCGGAACTGTTTTCTGGGCAAGTCCTATTGTCTGCTATGATAATGTTGAACCTGTTTTGTTTACCAGCGAATTTGCATGGCAGCAGACACCGTCTTCTGACTCAAAAACTCCGTTTATCGTAAACCCGTTTATAATTCCAAAAACGGCAGAAGCAAGTGATGCTAAAAAAGAACAGCTGGTTCTCGGGGCAAAAAAAGAAAAGCTTGCCCTTATAGCAGACCAGTTCTTTGTAAGCAGCCTTGGAACAGGATTTATTTCTGACAGCGAGCAGGGCGACTTCAGAAACTTTGATATTGTCACAAATCTTCTTCTTGAAATAAACGGTGAACAGGACATTGCAAAACTCATTAAAAAAAGCCGCATTGCAAAAACTCTTTATAAAATTACTTCTGAGCAAAAACTCCAGAGAGCGGTAAAAACTACGATTGTCATCAACTTTTTAATTCTGCCGCTGATTTTTATTCTCTTCGGAGCCGTTTTTAACCTCGTAAGATACAGCAGAACAAAGGAGGCAGGTCATGAAAAAAAATAAATTGAATTCAATTCTTGCCGCAGTTTGCGCCGCTTCCTTTGTATTGTTTTTAGTTTCTTTCTGTTCAACCTCACAATCAAAGCCAAAGAGTGTTGAATCAGCCCTGTTGAACCCGGCCTACATTGAAAAGGTAAGCGCGGTTTTAATTCAAAGCCCGGATGAAATTATTTCCATTAAGCAGGAAAATTCCCAGTGGGCAGCAGAAAAACAGGGCATTTACACTTACGCAGACACAAACCAGATAAAGTCCCTGCTAAAAAACCTAACAAAGATTCGTAAGATGTATAAAATTTCAGACAAAGAGCAGGGAAAAATCGAATTATCACTTACTCAAGACAGCGCAAGAATTATTACAGTCATTGATAACCGGGGAATTGCTGTTGCAAAACTCTATTTTGGTTCAACTTCAAGTCTGACTTCAAGAATCAACGTTCGCTCCGAAAAGGGACGGAACTGCTACGAAACTGAAGATGACATAAGCCCTTATCTGAACACGGACCTTGATTTCTGGACCGTTCCTGAAATATTTTTTGCAATAAAAGAGCCGTCCAATCTGAATATGGATTCTTCCTCGATAAAAACACTTCTTGCCTTAAGGCACGGAAAAATCATGTCATCGGCAGTTCTTCCGCTAAACTCAGTTAAAATTGACAGTATCCTGCTTAAGGGACAGTATAATTCAAGCCAGAAAATCGATATTTACGAATACAGCGGTCAGGATTTAAGGGAGTATTTTTACATCCAGCACATCCAGGACGAATTTATCAACAACAACGCCCTTTACGAAATTAGTCAGTGGACTTATGAGCGCCTTAAAAAACTGCTGCAGCGGTAAGAAGAAGACTGTTATACAAAAAATGAATCAGGCAGTTTGCACCTAAATCTTTCGTTTTTTTATAGGTTACGCGCAAAATGATTCCGCAGATTAAAGCGTTTAAAAGGCCTGCAATGCCAAGATAAAAATGGGCAAGGGCAAAAAGAAGGACGCTTACTGCTTCAAAATAAACTTTTGCTTTACCTTCAAAATAAAAAAGAAAAAATTGCGGCACAAAAAAGCGGTACAGGGCTTCTTCGTAAACTGCACCGAAGGCAAGGGCAGTCAGGGCCATGCTCCATTCAACAGCGTTCTCGGGAACTAAAGTCTCTGGGTTGTTTTGTTTTATCAAAATCTCCTGAACTGCAAAGAAAACAACCGAAGTCAGGATTAATAGTCCGAAGGAAACTGTCAGAACAGAAATCTTTTTAATTGAATTTATATTTTTATCTGATGAATCTGAGGAACAAAAAGGCTTTCTGTTAAAGAAATACAGAAAAAGGCCTGCTGCAAGGGAAAAAAACGCAAAAGGAGTGAGGGTAATTTTGAAGTCCTGAGAGTCTGAACTGAAAATAAGGGGCGGAAGAAGCAAAAATAATGCAACAATTGCAAATTCTATAGCAAAAAACGTTTTTTTCATATATCATAATATTATAATTAAAATCAGGAGGAATTGCAAAAAGTGTTTGTTGCTTTAATTATCGCTGCAGTTGTTTTTTTAATTGCAGGACGCCTGATTATCGTTTTTAAGGATAAAATCAAATTCTTTTCTACAGGTTCGGACAACGGATTTAAATTCAGCGAAATTTCCTTACTCTGGAAGCTTGCAAAGATGGGCGACATCGATGAGCCCCTGGCGCTTTATGTTTCAGTTCCAACGCTCAACAAGGCCATCAGCAACGTGCTCACGGATTCAAGGCGCAGGGGAATTGAAAACACTGACCGCATCCAGAACTTTCTTTCAAAACTCTATAAATTCCGCACCAAACTCAATCTTGAACACCAGGATAAAAAGGGACTTGATTCAACCAAATACCTGGACAAGGGACAGCGCTTAAGAATCATTTACCCGGGACACGGTGTTTTTACTTCAGAAATCCTGAATAACGGATACGAAATGATAATCCGCCTTCCTCTTCAAAAGGGAGTTATCAAAATTTCCAGCGAAGACTGGCTTAATCATCAGATCAGCGTTTACCTGTGGAGAAAGGGAGACGCCTCATACGTATTTGATACCCGTGTAACAAATGCAGGAATTTTTAACGGACAGTCGGTCCTTTATCTTGCACAGACAAACGAACTTTTACGCGCACAGAAACGGCGCTCAGTCCGATGTGAATGTAACCTTAATGCTGCTATGTACTTTATTAAGTCGGAGATTA
>DLYJ01000049.1:1874-7634 GCA_003447785.1 Treponema sp. | reverse complement strand
GCACATTCCTGCTCCGGGCAAACCGAACGGCAGAAGCGTTAAAACAGACCGAAAGCCTTTCCGGAACAAAATACGGTTCAGTGTACTCAGAAGCGGTACTGAAGGAATGCGACCGGAGCTTTGAAAACTTAACTTCTTCAAAAATGGTTCCTGTTTATGTAGACGCCTATAATTCAACTCAGAATGACAAATGGCTGGTAAATGCAAGCCTGCCCTATCTTTTGAGCGGAGATTATTCTGCGGCCTGTGCAATGCAGCAGGACTTTAATCCTCAGACCGCGCTTTTCTGGGCAAAAGTTCAGTATGATGGCGGAAACTACGATTTATGTGTACAGAATGTTGAACAGCTGGATGGGGCAAGTCTCAGCGGTGATGCTGCAACTCTGGCTTCTGACGCATACTTTATGCTAGGGAATTTTGACAGTGCAGAAAAGGAGCGTTCAAAACTTCTTGCCCTTTCAGATCTTGAATACAATGTAAAAATTCCAAAAATACTTGCCGTAAACAGTGCCATCTGGTCATATAACTCCAGGGATTATACCCGTGCATACAATCTTCTGACTTCAATCGTTCTCAAGGACAGCGATTTTGTTCCGGCACTTTTGACCTACGGAAAGTTTTCTGTTCTGGACAGTGAAGTGCGCGAAATTGATACCCTTGAACGGGAATTGTTAAAGACGGATTTGCGTTCAATTTCCATGAAAGAAAATGACGAGCGTCCGCGCTTTTTGATTGACGACGCAATGTACCGGATTGATGGTGCCCTTATGCGCCAGAGGGCTGATGCAAATACTCCTGTGAGCGATGAACTCATTGTAGAAAAACTCTCCCTCTTTTTGCAGTCAAAGTCCGATTTGCCCTTTGACCGCCGTCTGAGTGAAATCTGGAATACTCTGGAAAAAAATGAGGTTGGAACTGACCTTTATCCGCCCCTTCTTGTAAACTATGCAATTGTTCAGCTTTTGCGATTCAGCAGGGAACAGGACGCAAGAAACCTCTTTCAGAATTATCTCGATGCCCGCTATAAAATGAATCCTGAAGCCAAAGAGCAGCGTAATAAGGTTAAATACGACATTTTTGGCGGTGAACATCATTATTCTTCACCTGTAGTGCCTGACTGGGTTACAAAGGCTGCCTTCGGCGACAGGGCGGCTCAATATGCAAATACGATGGAAGTGTGGGAGGTTGAATTTGCAGCGTACTTTGCGATGCTGGACGGAAACCTTACCGCTGCCCGCCGTTTGTATGAATACGCCCTGTTTGAAACAGGCGGTGTAAAAAGACTTCAGTCAGAAAATACAATTGCCGCAATTTCTCCACTGACCGAAATCTCAAGCGCCTTGAATCTTGCCCTGATTTATTCCAGCAGCGGCGAAAATGAAAAGGCAGTTTCTCTGTACGGATTATCAAGCGGAAAGACCCGGGATAAAAAACTCAAGTCTCAGATTCTTTATAAGAATGCGGTTGTGCAGCTGGACATGAAAAACACAAAAGGCGCAATCCTTTCTCTGGATTACGCCATTTCTCTTGACCCGCTCAATGCGGAAGCCCGTCTTTTGCGCAAAAAAATGAACTAAAGACCGGGGCTCTCTTTTGGTGCGCCGTAATTATTCTACTACAGCGATGATGTCAGAATTTTTAACGATGAGATAGTCTTCACCGTCGATTTTGAGCTGTGTTCCTGCGTATTTGTCATACATTACGCGGTCACCGGCTTTTACTGTGATTTTTTCTTTTTCAGTTCCAGGACCTACAGCTTCTACAGTTGCAGTCTGTGTTTTTTCCTGAGCAGTTTCAGGAATGATGATTCCAGAAGCAGTTTTTGTTTCTGCTTTTTCCTGTTTGAGAAGAACTCTGTCTGCTAATGGTTTTACTTTCATTTATATTGCCTCCAAAATGTTTTGAATCTTTAGATTTATAATTAAAATATAGTAATTTTGTGTGTTTATCGTCAACAAAAATCATAAAAAAATGAATCAGGTGTGTTTTTATGACACAGTTTAAAGTGTATAAACCTGCGGTGTGTCAAATTGGCACAAGGTTTTTCGCGAAGTGTGCTTTTGAGCACCGAAAAGCCCTGTTTTTGCGGACTTTCCTGGTGAATTCAATAAATTCATAAAGTTGGCACGGAACTTGCAATTATATTAGCGTAAAACATTTAACTGGAGGCCATTTTTTTATGACAAACGACGAAGAAATCCTTGCTATGTATCTGAAAGAAATTAACAGAATTCCACTTTTGAGCCGCGAAGAAGAAAACGACCTCGCTCTTAAAGCAAAAAACGGCGACAAAGCTGCAAAGGATAAGATTGTAAACGCAAACCTTAGATTTGTTGTAAACGTTGCAAAAAAATATCAGAATCACGGCCTTGATCTCGTTGACTTAATCAGCGAAGGAAACATCGGTCTTTTGACAGCAATCGAAAAATTCGACGTAGATAAGGGATACCACTTTATTTCATACGCTGTATGGTGGATCCGCCAGTCAATCCTTAAGGCAGTATGCGAAAAGGGCAGGGCAATCCGTCTCCCGATGAACCGCGTTAATGAACTTGTACAGATTGAAAAGGCACGCAAAAACGTAGGTAACAAAAAGACAGAAGAACAGGAAATTGCCCAGGTTGCAAAAATGCTGGGTATGGATGCAGCTCATGTCCGCGAAATGATTGCCATCAGCCGCGAAATGGTAAGCCTTGATTCTAAACTTGATTCATCAGTAGAAGACAGCACAACCCTGGGCGAAATGCTCAGTGATGACAAATACAGCAATATTGACGAAAAACTTATCAACGAAAATCTTTCCGGCGATATCGACAATATTCTTAAGACACTTAAACCTGCAGAAGAAAAAGTTCTCCGCCTGCGCTATGGCTTAAACGGCCAGAAGCCTATGTCACTGAAAGAAGTTGGTGATGTCTGCAATTTGACTAAGGAAAGAATCCGTCAGATTGAAAAGACTGCAATTGTCCGCATGCAGCATCCTACTCGTGCACGCCGCCTTGAGTCGTACGTAGCATAGTGTAATAATTGAATGCATCAAGCCTTGCCTGCGCCATCAGCTGGCTGTCCCGGGCAAGGTCTGCAATTGCAAAAGTAAGTTGTCCGCTTTGAAGGGTTCCGGTAATCTGGCCGGGACCTCTTAGTTTTAAATCCTCTTCCGCAATTTTAAAGCCATCGGTTGTCTGGCGGATTGCCTTCATTCGTTCAATGCCGCTTTGACTTATATTTTTTGAATAAATCAAAAAACAATATGACTGGGCGCTTCCCCGTCCGACCCGTCCCCGCAGCTGGTGCAGGGCTGCAAGACCAAATCTGTCTGCCTGTTCAATTACCATGCAGGTTGCGTTGGGGGTGTCCACTCCGACTTCTACAACTGTTGTGGCAACAAGTATCTGAATGGCACCTTCCTTAAAATCGCGTAAAATGCGGCTCTGCTCCTCGTCATCGATTTTTCCGTGAACGAGGGCGCATTTGTACTCGGGGTAGACCTGAGTGCTCAAAAATCTGAACATATCCTCTGCGGCTTTAAGGGACATTTCTTCATCCCGTCCGGAGGAATCGGGGGAGTCTGTTTCCTGACCGATTGCAGGGTAAACAAAGTAGGCCTGACGTCCCTGGCGCAGTTCCTGGCGGACTGCTTCGTAGGCGTTGCGTTCGTTTCCTTCCTTTGTCAGGTAGGTTTGAACCGGTTTACGGCCGGAAGGCATTGTTTTGATTGTAAATACGTCTAAATCAGAAAAAACGGTCTGTGCAAGTGTCTGGGGAATCGGTGTGGCACTCATCATTAAAAGGTTTGCGCCGTTTATCTTTTTGTTCAGACTGTTCTGCGCCTTGTCCACAATGGCACTTCTCTGCATTACTCCAAAGCGGTGCTGTTCGTCGATGATTGCAAGGCTCAGATCATTGTATACAACGTTTCTTGAAAAAAGTGCGTGGGTTCCGATAACAAGATTAATTGAACCGTCTTTTAAGGCGTCCAGCAGAAGCTTTCGTCCCTTTGCATTGATGTTGCCTGTCAAAAAGGCGGCGTGGATTCCAAGGGGTTCAAGCTCACGGGCGGCGTTCTCTGCGTGCTGCCTTGCAAGGATTTCTGTCGGTGCCATCAGGGCGCTCTGGCTTCCGTAGTCTGCGCTCCTTAAAACTGCAAAGAAAGAAACGAGGGTTTTTCCGCTTCCCACATCGCCCTGTAAAAGAGCGCGCATGTTAAAGTGTGAACCTTCTTTCTGGCCGTAACTTTTGTCGATATCCAGGTTCATTCCGTAAATTACATTTTTCTGATCCTGAGTCAGATTGAAGGTCAGACGTGCAAGGTACTGTTTTTGCCGCGGAGACAGACTTGAATTAAAATCCTCTTCGCTCACGTCCGGCCTGCTCTGTTCAACCGGTGTGATAAGGGGAAGCTTTCCGCGGTGGGCCCAGGCCTGGTCTGCGATACTGAGCTGGAATTTGAATAATTCTTCGTAGGCGAGGGTTTTCTGCGCCTTCTTAAAACTTTCAAAATCAGGCGGCTGATGAATTATTTTAAGGGCGTCTTTTTTTGAAAGTAGTTTGTGTCTGCTGATTATGCTTTCCGGAAGTTCGTCATCAATTCCGGCGGAATAGCGTTTTAAGGCTTCGTCCACGGCTTTGCGGACATTTTTCTGATTCAAGCCCTCGGTTAAATGATAGAGTGCAAAAATCTTACTGTCCGGAAGACTTGTGTTTGCCCAGTCCGTTAATTCGCCTTCATCTGCAAGTTTTTCTGCTTCAAATGAAGTGGACTGCAGTGTCTGGTATTTGAATTCAAAATGTGCGGTCAAAGAAATAATTGAACCCACAGGAAAGGTTTTTTCTAAAAAAGGTCGGTTAAAGGCAATCAGCTGTGCGGTCTGGGTTGAGTCGCTTACAATCAGCTTGAGGGTTTTCATGCGGCCAAAACCAAACCATTCATGAGAGAGCACCTTTGCAACCGTGTGGACTTTGGCGTGGTCCAGTGCCCGGCAGAGGGGAATGCGCTGAGTGCGGTCTTCCCAGTCCCTCGGATAAAACTGAATTAAATCGCCTATTGTGAAAACGTTTAATTTTGCAAAGAGGGCGGCGTTTTTAGGGCCGATGCCCGATAAGGTGGAAATTGAATTTTTTATTTCCGAAACTTTCATTAATTCCTTCTTTGCAAAACTGTTTTAGAAAGGAAGCGCCATCAAAAGCGTGCAGACGATTCCAATGAGGATTTTTCCGATGATATAAATTGCTGCCAGGGTCACGGCGGACAAAATCAGTGCCTTTTTGTAGGGCATTGTATTCTTTGAAAAAATGCCCGTGAGGGAGTAAATCAGGGAAGAGAGAATTCTGTCCAGCTGGCCCCAGATTGAATTTGTTGAACCGTAATCATTTGTAATCAGAATTACGACAAGACGGATTACAATCAGTAAAACCAAAAAGAAAATAATTGAAGCAGTTACCGACCATATGAGGCTGATAATCATGGACAAGATGCCGCCGATTGTAACATGGGAAGTGGCAGAGATGTTAGCAAGAATTGTTGCCGCAGCCGACAGAACACAGATTGCAACGGCCGGAGAAAAATCAAGAGCGCCCAGCCTTAAAAAACTGAACCGGCGGAACAGGTTTAAAAACGGATCACAGATTCTGCTCAGGTACCATGCAAATTTTGAAACTGCAAGTCCGGGAATCCATGTAATAAAGATTCTGATAAAACAAAGAAAAGAATAAACTGAAACCGCAAAAGCGAGTATTTTTAAAACCTGCATTTAGCCTCCT
>DLYJ01000049.1:0-1820 GCA_003447785.1 Treponema sp. | reverse complement strand
GTTTTGCCAACGGCAAAATCTGCAAGTGATAAAAAGTACACGGAAGTACTTTTTATCACGCCTCCTCAAACAGCCCACACTTCTTTGACGCACGCCATCTGCCGCAGCGAATCCATAAATTCCGGGGTGCCCGGCGCTGTAAGCTGTGAACCTGCCTTAACGATGTAGGTTCCCTGATTTGTATCTATATGAAAATATAATGAACAATTGCCCGAAGTGCCAAATAAAAATTCCTTTAAATTGAATATATTCAGCTCGCTGTTAAAATCCTTGTCCAGCTGCACATGAACTTCCGAAATTGCACGGTTCTGGAGTGCCTGGGGGTCTTCGATTCCTTCAACAATAAACGAGGCTTCTTCCCGCGAAGTGTCGAGACGCCCCTTGAACGCGTAAATCTGGTCGTTTTTAACCTTGTCACTCAGAGTTTCCCAGTTTTTAGGGAAGAATGTAAGTGAAAAGTTTCCTGAATAATCCTGGAGTTTTGCAAATGCCATGGGCTTTCCGCTTTTTGTAATGATCGAGCGCAGTTCCATGAGCATGCCGACGCATACATATTCCTTTCCGCGGTAACGGTTTTTCCAGTTGTTCTGGTTGCTTTCCTGGAAGGCTTTTGATTCTGAGCGTGCAATGGCGGCTTCCCGTGCAAAGTTTGTTGAATTGAGGGTTGCCTTTTCGTATGCCTTTTTGTAGTCATCCAGCGGGTGACCGGAAACATAGCATCCGATAAGTTCCTTTTCCATATTCAGCTTTTCCATCTTTGTGCAGTCAGGAAGTTCTTCAAATACGTAGTCGGCAAATTCCTTTTCGCCGGTGTTTTCAAAGAGACTGATTTGTCCGTCGTCTCCGCCGCCCAGTTTCTTTTCCGTGTAAGAGAATGCGCGGTCCAGGTTTGCAAGCAGTGTGGGGCGGTTTTTATCAAGGTTGTCAAAGCCGCCTGTCTTAATCAGAACTTCGATTGCCTTTTTGTTTACGGCAACCTTTCCCACCTTGCCGGCATTTTTGTCTTCTTCGCTTATGTCTTCTTTTGCGCTTAGCATGCGTTCAAGAAAGTCCATAAAGTCTTTGAACGGACCGTTTGTTTCCCGCTCTTTTACGATTGCGTTTGCGGCTCCGTCGCCCATTCCCTTGATTCCTTTAAATCCAAATACGATATGACCGTCTACAACGTCAAAGATTGCGTCTGAGCGGTTTACATCAGGCGGGTCTACAGGAATGCCCATCCGGCGCGCTTCGGCAATGTAAACCGGAAGACCGTCTGTTGAAGTAATTTCGTTTGTAAGGTTTGCGGCCATAAATTCGGCAGGGCGGTTAGCCTTGAGCCAGCCCGTGCGGTATGCGAGAACCGAGTAGGCTGCCGCGTGCGATTTGTTGAATCCGTAGCCCGCGAACGGAACCATGATATCAAAGATTTCGTCGGCGTGCTGTTCCGTAAAGCCCTGCTTGATGGCACCTTCGATAAATTCCTTCTTTTTGCCCATAAGAACTTCAGGCTTTTTCTTTCCCATGGCACGGCGGAGCATGTCGGCCGCACCAAGAGAGAATCCCGCGATTTTCTGAGAAACCTGCATTACCTGTTCCTGGTAAACCATTACACCGTAGGTTTCCTTGAGAATCGGTTCAAGACAAGGGTCAGGGTAGTGGACTGTTTCAGGCTTCCACTTACCGTCGATGTATTGCGGAATATAATCCATCGGGCCCGGACGGTACAGAGCGTTCAGAGCAACAAGGTCTTCAAGCCGTTCCGGCTGGAACTGGCGCAGAATTTTCTGCATTCCTGGAGACTCAAACTGGAATACGGCAACTGAGTCTCCCCGCTTGAA
>DLYJ01000002.1:10085-12891 GCA_003447785.1 Treponema sp. | reverse complement strand
GAATTCTGTCATTTTCTCTGTAACAGTGACAGACAACCAGCATATGTAACTCTGAACTCAGTCCAAGCATTACAAATCTGTCTTCATCCATACTTGAATGATCCGGATCTGCAATTAAGATTGCATTTTCATCATAGAAAACACTTTTCGCTTCCTCAAAAGTTACTTTGTGTTTCGTATAATTCAATTCCGCTTTGACAGGATCCCATTCAAAGATTATTTCAGCCATAATTATATTATAATTATACTTTATTGCTTTTGTCAAATAAAAAGGCGGGCTCGACCCGCCGTTTAAACAAAAAAACTTATAATAATTTATATTTTGGTCGTGTTCCAGACTTGTCTTTCAAAACAAGTCCAGATTTCATCAAATTACCAAGTATGCTATATGTTAAGTAATTTTTTTGACCTCCATCATGGGAACTACTTAAACTTAGCTTATCAACTATTTCCTGATTGGAAAGACCATATGGATAGTTCTTTAGTAATTCTAAAATTGCAGTTTCAATTTGTTTGTTTCCTGCAATTGCCATTTGTCTTAACTCATTATCAGTCATGAATTCCTCCATAAAATTAAGCGCCCTAATGCGGGCGTCCACATAACAACTGGTTGTACCGCAGCGGGCTCGACCCGCTGTCGGCTACGAACCTTATGTTATGCTATTTCATATACCTTTCCAACCATTTTATTAAATAAGGTCTATCATTATTGGCTGGTACCTCATACCATTCTGAACATACAAAATAATAGTTACCATTTATTAATCTTGGTTTTGCATAATATCTTTCTGGTTTTGATTCATATCGATTTTGAGCTTTTCTTAACAAAGGATATTGAATATCAAAAAACTGTTTAGAATAAGTAGATTTCTGTAAATCCTCAATTACAGCATCAGACACTTTTCCAGATTCTAAAAGCGGTATTAAAATTTCTCTTGCGATTTCACCAACTTTTAAACCATTATATATTGAACCACCGATTACTTGTTGTACATTTGTATTTTTTTGTATCTGTATATCATGATTTATTGAACTATATTTGGGTTTTATGAAATTTGAATTATTAATATTTATCAAACCAAAAAGTTCGAGCATTTTTACACTTCTTAGAAATAATTCAGATGAATCAGAATCTGATAAAGTTGATTCTATTGTTGGAATTAATATTTCTTTTTCAAAGTTTTCATTTGCAATATATTTAAAGGTAACTTTCTCATTATCAGAAAAATTTTTATTTAGTACCGAAAAATACTCTCTAATTGTTTCATCAGTTGCAGGGTTTACTTTTGGAGATGAAAAAATAACTTCATATTTATAATTTGGAAAAAATGCCAATCCTATTAAATAAGCTCGTAAAAGTTTTTTACAAACTCGATCCTTTGTTTCTAATCTATCACCATATTGTAAACCATTTTCATGAAATGCTACTTCTACCAAGTAGAGTTTTTCCTCATTAATTCCTACAACATCTAATTCTGCCTGTTTTAAGGCTTGCTCTAGAGAACTTTTCTTAAATATATCTGAGAAATCTCTGTGATTTTGAATATTATTAAAAACATATTCTACTTTTTCAAAATCCTCATCTTTTATTTTCCAAGATGTTGCAGTTTTCCAATTTGTTTGTGTAAGAATGCAACTCTTTACATTCTTTAAATAAGATTGTAAAAGAGATTCCCCAATTTCTATTTTCATATCTTTTTCCTCCAAAAGTGCCCCACCGCGGCCATCCGCCTAACAATATTTCTCTGTTCTAATTATTATTCATATTAATCGAAAAATAAAGGGAATTCATGAAGGTTTATACGGATCCGTGTAAGACCAGAAAAAGCGCCAGGGATTGGAGCACCGCCGAATGGCGTCCGGCACGAAGTGACGGATGAAGCGGTAAGCGGAAGTGCGAAAAGCCCGGCCGCCTGCTTTGCAGGCGGGGCGCCCTTTGTCTTATAAAACTACCGGATAAAATTCGTGAAGATTTTTGTTTCGGCTTCAGGCTGGGGGATGCCTGCATTTTTTCCGGCCTCGATGCTTTTTAAAATCCAGGCCATGTTGCGGCCGAGGGAATGCATAATCTGGATGCCTTCTTCATCTTTGAGGACGTCGCTTCCGTTTGAACCGTGAACCATATTCCAGTAGCGGGAAGTGATTACAGGCTGCTGTGCATAGGTGATGTATTTGTTGAGTACATCAAGGCAGGCTGTTGTTCCGGCGCGTCTGGCAACGGTAACTGCTGCTGCAGGCTTAAAGCGCAGGAATTTTTCGCCCTTCCAGTAGAATCTGTCTAAAAAAGCGATAAGTTCGCCGCTTGGGGATGCATAGTAAACTGGTGAGCCTAAAACCATACCGTCGGCTGTCTGGATTTTTTCAACTGCTTCGTCTACCAGCCGGTCAATCTGACCGTTTAAGGCGCGCTCTCCCACCCAGAAAAACTCGGTTTCGATTCCGTTTTTGTTGAGTTCTTCGGCAACAAGGCTTAAAGCAGTATAGGTGCTGCCTTTTTCGTTCCTGCTTCCGTTAAAAAGAATGACTTTCATATAAATTTTTTCCTCCTGTAAAAAACGTCAGTCTGGCTGCTTTTGAATGATAATCAGGCCCTTGCAATCCCTAAAAGTTTGTACATGCCGCTTTCTGTAAATTCAATTATATCAGAAATGTATTTCAGTGCGTCGTTTTTCGGTATGTTGTGAAGAATGATGTCACAGAAGGCGTTGATTATGGTAGAAGCCATAAAGTGAATTGTCATTTGGGAAACATGCTTTGTGGCAATTTTCTGTTCATACATCAGGTCAAAGGTCCGCCTGCAGTTTTC
>DLYJ01000002.1:9625-9920 GCA_003447785.1 Treponema sp. | reverse complement strand
AGTAGATTCTTTTTCGGAATCTATATGTTCCTGCATCCGGGATAGAGTCAGATTTATGTGATTGTCTGAATCAGCAAGAGAAACGGCTTTTTTTGTTGTTTCTATGGCGTCATCAACCAGTGCACAGAAAAAAGCGTCCTTGTCCTTAAAGTGACGGTACATGGCCCCTGTTGTAACTCCCGCATTTGCGGCGATAGTACGGAGGGAAGCGGCCGTAAAGCCTTTTTCGAGGAACTCTTTTTTTGCGCTTTCCAGGAGCCTGTTTTTAGTTTCGATGGAAGATTCAGCCATGAAA
>DLYJ01000002.1:0-9526 GCA_003447785.1 Treponema sp. | reverse complement strand
GAATTTATTGACAAGATAACAGTGTTACCATTATGATAACATTGTTATCAGTTTTAGTGAGGCATTCGTGCCTCCTTGCACGACCGCTAACGCGGAGTTCTAAAAGGAGGTGAGATAAAAAGTACGTCCTTGTACTTTTTATCTCGTGCAGTTTTACCGTTGGCAAAACTGCGGTTCGCTGCATCCGTGCAGCGCCGCTAACGCGGGGTTTTTAAAGGAGGAGTTAAAAATTATGAAAGTTACCAGAATCAACAACTGGTTTGAAAAGTTCGGCCGCTTTGAAGTAAAGCACCGGTGGATTTTTCTTGTCTGCCTGATAGTAATTTCGCTCATCGGAAGCATGGGCTTAAGCCGTCTTACCCTGGATAACGGAGAGGAAGACTGGTTTGACGACTGGGAGACCACCAAAAAAAATCAGGACCATTTTGAAGACATTTTCGGTTCCACGGACAGTCTCCTTGTCCACATCAAGGCAAAGGACGTTTTTGATCCGGATGTCCTATCTCTTATAGACCAGCTTGGAGACGATCTTTTACAGAATGTTCCCTATGCACAGAGCATCACTTCCCTTATGGAACTTTCCCTTCCGGTTGGTACGGAAGAAGGCTTTGAAGTTTCAAGTCCCTTTGAGGACGGGGTTCCTTCTGACCCGGAGGAGCTTGCAGAGAAAAAAGCTTTTATCTTAAGCCGTGAATCCCTGGTGAATACCCTTGTGAGTGCCGACGCCACAGAAACCTGGCTCATCGTAAATCTTGAGCAGTATTCAGAAAACCTTACAGAAGCCATGGAAATAATCGCACCGCCTGCCATGAAGGTTTTTGCCGACCCGAAATATAAATCAGACAAATGGGAAATCCGTCCTGCCGGCATGAGCTACACCGAATACGAAGAAGAAGCGGTTACCATGAATCAGCTTGTAACCCGCGTTCTGCTGGGTTTTATCGTCATGCTTGTCTGCCTTATTATTTTTATCCGCTCTCTCCGGGGCATTGTTGTACCGGCGATTTCCACAGTGGGTGCCCTTACCACAACCCTGGGTTTTTCAGGCTGGCTTGGCATAAAAGGCAACAATTCCATGATTATGGTTACAGTGCTTCTTTCTATGGCACTTGCCGTAGGCTATTCAGTTCACTACATCAACAGCTTTAAGATGCACTTCAGAAGGTGCGGAGCACGAAAGGCTTCCGTAATCTTAAGCGTGCGGGAAACCGGCTGGGCTCTTTTCTTTACGGTAATTACCACTATGGCAGGAATGCTTTCCTTCCTTGCGGCGGGAATCAGACCTATGAGATGGGTTGGCGGAATTACTGCGGCAGCAGTATTTGCGGTTTTCGCTTACATTATGATTCTTCTTCCTGTGCTCTACAGTTTTGGAAAAGACAGGGAAAAAGACCCGGCCTTTGCTGATACAGAGGGAGCTACAAAATCTGATCTGCGTGTTGAAGCCATGGGAAAGGCAATCATCAACAAAAAATGGATTACAGTTGCAGCTACCGTCCTTGTTATGGCGGCAGCAATTCCTGGCATTTTTAAAATCAGGGTCAACATGAACTACTCTGACATGATGGGAGAGCGCACTCCTTACATCAAACGCCTTCTTGAAATTACAAGAAGTCAGCTTGGAAGCCAGTACGACTACGAAGTCCTGATTGAATATGATGAAGAAGACGCAATAAAAAATCCGGCTGTCCTCAAAAAAATGGACATTCTTGCCCAGAGAATCGGAACCTTGAGCCAGACAAAAATTTCCAACGGAAAGCCTAGGGTTTCTTCTGTTACAAAAATCGTAAAGGAAATGAACCGCACTTTGAACGAAGACAGGCCGGAGGCTTACATCATTCCGGATGACCAGGATTTAGTGACACAGATTATGTTCCTCTATGAAATTTCAGGAGGCACGGACCTGTATGATTATATCAGCAATGACTTCCGTGCCGCCTACCTTAAGGTTGAACTTGCAGGCTACGACGGGGAAGAAATCGTAAAGAACATGGCAGCAGTAAAAAAATGGGTGGCAGAACTTTTCCCTGATGCCCGGAACGCGGGCGTTGTGGGCGAAGTTGTTCAGTATGCCCACATGAACGGAAAACTTGTCCGCGGTTCAATCAAATCAATCGGAACTTCCCTGCTGATAATCTTTATTCTTCTGGTTCTGGCCTTTACTTCAATCAGGACCGGCTTTATCGCAATGATTCCAAATATTGTTCCTATTGTGCTTATTGGCGGAATTATGGGATATGCTCATGTAAATCTGGACATGATAACGGCCATGATTATGCCGATGATTCTTGGAATCGCCGTTGATGACACCATTCACTTTACAAACCACATCAAATATCACTTTGAGCTTACCGGAAACTACCGCAGCGCAATAGAAAACTCATACCGGGAGATTGGAAAAACCATGATTATGACCACAGTAATTCTCTGTGCCATGTTCGCAATTTTCCTTACTTCCACCATGAACGTTCTTGTGAACATAGGCTGGCTTTCGGTAGTGGGCCTTGGAAGCGCACTGATAGCAGACTACACCATTACGCCGGTCCTGCTTTATATAACTAAGCCATTCGGTAGGGAGCCGGTCGCTGAAAGCGAAGAAACTCGTGAGACGAGTTTCTAGGCGAGTCTCGTTCGAAGCTATGCTTCGAGCGCGGGTGGAAGCGGGCGATGCGGGCGGCGTCTGAGCCCGCAGAGAGGGTAGGACACAACGAAGTGTGGCCGCAGGGGGAGACTTCCCCCATCCAAATATTATATTAAGGAGAATTAACCATGAAAAAAACATTTTTTACAATTTCGGTACTTTTACTTTCAGCTGCGGCATTTGCCCAGCCGCTGACAGGCTACGACATCATGAAAAAGGCGGACGAGGTGGCTGAACCTGTAACCGCTTCTTCTACGGCGACCCTTACGATTCACACAAAAAAAGGCTCGGACAGAATCCGCGAAGTCATCATGAAGAGCAAGGATTACGGAGACGTTAAAAAGGAAGTAATCGTTTTTGTTAAACCCAAAGACGTTTCAGGTACCGGCTACCTTATGTTCGACTATCCGGAAGACAAAAACGGAAAAAAGAAGGATTCGGACAACTGGCTTTACATGCCTGCAATGAAAAAGACCCGCCGCATAGCCTCAAGCGGCTCGGAAAGTGACGGATGCTTTATGGGAACGGACTTTACCTACCGTGACATGGGAGACCGCAGCCTGAATGACTATGACTACAATCTTCTGGGCGAAGAGAGCGTGGACGGAAAGGACTGCTGGAAGGTTGAGTGCCTTGCAAAAAACACAGACCAGAAAGACCCGCGGAACATTTCCTACATTGCAAAGGACGATTACATTCTGCGAAAGTGCGAGTTTTATGACAGGCAGAACCGGCTCCACCGCGTTCTCACCTGCACGGATTTTACGACCATTAAGGGCTTTACCACCGCGCAGAAAATGAAGATGGAAAACGTGCAGAGTGGCAACTGGTCCCTTCTTGAATCATCGGACATTGTTTACGACGGCGCCGACATTGACGATTCCCTCTTTACAGTTGCATCCCTGGAAAAAGGCAGAATCCGATGAAAAGAACAGTTTTCTTTGTAAGCGCGTTTACTTTTATTCTTTCTCTTTTCCCTCTCGCCTCCCAGGAATCAGACTTCTCAGGAGAAGCAGGTAGTTTGTGGGCAGCCGCCCTGCGTTCAGAAACCTGCGGGGATTTTATTCTGGGGGACACTTACCTGAAGGGAAAATTCCAGGCCTTTTATGGAAATTCTTCTGCCTGTGCAGAAGGCAGGGCTGGATTTGACGGGACAGAAAACACAGCATACTGGAAACTAAATGAAATCTACATTGACTACTCGGAAGACTTCTGGGCTTTCCGCGCAGGAAGGCAGAAGGCGGCCTGGGGTAAGGCAGACGGAATCGACATTACAAATGTAATCTGCCCAAAAGATTATTCTTCTGTCAGCGCCCTTTTTGAAGATGAAAGTTTAGCCGTGGATGCAGCAAGGCTCAGCTTAAATCGTGGAAATGTAAGTGCAGACTTTTACTTTATTCCTTTCTTTACACCGGCAGGATTGCCTGAAGAAAAGGCGGCAGGACTTTCTTCTATAAAATTGCCGGAAGAGAATATTAAAAACGCAGAATACGGCTTAAAAGTTTCAGGCTATTTTTCCAAGTGCGACCTTTCACTTTACGGCTTTTACGGCTGGGAAGACATGCCTTTTATGAATTACACACTATCTTCAGAGGGAGTTCAGGCGGCAGCATCCTATAAAAGGATGGCCATGCTGGGAGCAGATGCTGCAGTTCCCCTTGGCCAAACAGTCCTCCGTCTTGAAGGAGCCTTTTTCCCGGGACGGCATTTTCAGGTTGCGGCAGAAAAAATCCTTTCAGGCAGCGAAAGCACTGAAGGGCACAACAATCTTCTGGCCCTGGCAGGCCTGGACTGGATGCCGGAGGGATGGACATTTACAGCCCAGTATTATTGTGACTGCCTTTTTGGGGACAGTGCAAATCTCGACCGCAGCAGAAACTTTGACCAGGTCGCGACTTTAAGCATTTCAAAATCCCTTTTTGCAGAAACCCTGGAACTTTCAGCTTCCGCAGTCCTTAACTTAAAAGACCTGGACAGTGCAGTAGAGCTTTCAGCAGAATACAGCCTGAGCGACAGCATTTATCTTGAAGCCGGCGGATATATTTTTAATGAAGGAAAAGAAAAAGGCACTTACGGAGAGTACAAGGATTACACCAGCGTGTACTTAAAGGCGAGGTATGTGTTTTAGGGGGGATGATTTACCGCGGGTTTTACCTGTGTATGCCGGTTCATCGCCCGGCAGCAGATGGCATTTTCAACCTTTTACTCCCTATCCCCGTTTTCGCAGTGGAGTTTTATTGCCTTAATATAGCTTTCTGCATAGCGCGAAAGGGCAATGTTTTTTCTGGTTACAATTCCTACGGTCATTCTGTCATCTGTTGCAAGCGGTCTGGCAATTATGCTTTCGCCGTTGAGTTTATGGCTTATGACACCCGAGCAGACCGTAAAACCGTCAAGACCGATTAAAAGATTGAATAAGGTTGCGCGGTCGCGGACCTTTATGTTTTTTGAGCATTCAAAATCAATTGAACTCAAGGGCTCTTCTGCATAATAAAACGAATTATAATCCCCCTGCTCATACGAAAGAAAAGGATAGCTTTTAAGATCGTCAAAAGTTACCCTGTCCAGGGAGGCAAGAGGATTTGCGGTTGAAATAAAGACTGACAGGGGCGTTGTAAAAAGCGGTTCGAACTTAAGGCTGTTCTTTTTAAGGAGTTTTTCGATTACGTCCTCATTTTTGCGGCTTTTATAAAGAACTCCAATTTCACTTTTAAGTCGCGCGACATCTTCAATAATTTCATGGGTCTGCGTCTCGCGGAGAGTAAAATCGTAACTGTCTGCCTCATATTCACGGATTACATCTACAAAGGCATTTACCGCAAAAGAATAATGCTGGCAGCTCACACTGAAAAACGGGTTTCTTGCCGCATCTGTTTTGTATCTGTCTTCAAGAAGATTTGCCTGTTCTAAAACCTGCCTTGCATAGGATAAAAACTCGTCTCCTTCATTTGTAACGCTAACACCCTTATTAGTCCGGCTGAAAATCTTTATTCCCATCTCGTTTTCAAGTTCACGGATTGCGGCGGTGAGGCTCGGCTGGGAAATAAAGAGTTTTTTAGAGGCTTCCGTAATGTTACGTGTTTCTGCTACCGCAACGGCATATTTTAAAAGCTGTAAGGTCATGATTTTCTTCTCCAGGCAGACTGTAGTATCGGACAGTAATTAAGCGGGAACATATAAAAGCCTGCAGCAATAGTTTTAAACTATCGCAAACATCATGTAAATAGTATTTTTCACATTCTGCATTTTTCTCTATAGTTGAATCAATAATAATCAACCTATTGGAATGGAAGGTAAATAAAATGGCATACAGAACTTCAGTAACAGGATTTCCGAGAATCGGGAAAAACCGCGAATTAAAATTCGCCTCAGAAAAATTTTTTAAGGGAGAAGTTTCCGAAGAGGAGCTTGAAAAGACTGCTTCAGAACTCCGTCTTTACGGCTGGAAAAAGCAGCAGCAGGCAGGAATTGATTTTATTCCGTCAAATGATTTTTCATTTTACGACAATGTGCTCGACACGGCTTTTCTGCTTGGCGCAGTCCCGGAACGCTACAAGATAAGCGGACTTTCTCCTCTTGAAACATACTTTGCAGCAGCCCACGGCTATCAGTCAGGGTCTGCCGATGTAAAGGCTCTTCCGATGAAAAAATGGTTCAACACAAACTACCACTACATTGTTCCGGAACTTTGTGACGACACACAGATTAAACTCGCCTCAGATCCAAAGCCGCTTAAAGAATATCTGCAGGCAAAAAATGAAGGAATCCAGACTGTTCCGGTTCTGACAGGCCTTTACACTTTTTTAAAGCTTGCTTCCTATAGCGGAAATAAAACTGCAGCTTCCTTTGCAAATGACTGCGTAAACTCTTATGCACAGCTTTGCGTAAAACTCAGTAAGGAAGGAGCCGGATGGATTTCTTTCAGTGAACCTTCCCTCGTTTTGGATGTGAGCGCAGAAGACAGAAAGCTTTTTGAACTTATCTACAGTGAACTGCTCAAAAAAATCCGTTCTGAGACATCCCTCAAAGTAATCCTCCAGACATTCTTCGGTGACATCCGTGATGTTTACGACCAGGCCCTGAAGCTTGGCTTTGACGGCTATGGACTTGATTTTGTTGAAGGTGAAAAAAATCTCAGCCTTGTACTTTCCGGTTTTCCTGAATCTTCGCTTCTTATTGCTGGCCTCGTAAACGGAAAAAATATCTGGCGCACAGATTACAGAAAAAAAACAGAGCTCCTTTTACAGCTTCAAAAAAACGTACCACAGGAAAATATCGTGATTGCTTCTTCATGCCCGCTTCTTCATGTTCCGTATACGACAGGGCTTGAAGAAAACCTTTCGTGTGAAATCAAAAAGCACTTTGCCTTTGCAGAAGAAAAACTTGTTGAACTTAAAGACCTTGCAGAACAGGATAAAGAAGTATTTGAAAGAAACCGGGAACTCTTTGCTTCTGAACGTGTCTTTAAGACTTCTGCAGTTCAGAATGCGCTTTCTTCCCTCAAAGAAGAAGACTTTACGAGAAAGCCTTCATTTGAAGAGCGTGAAAAAATCCAAAAGGAAGAATTCAACCTTCCGCTTTTTCCGACAACCACAATCGGTTCGTTTCCGCAGACAAAAGAAGTCCGCATAAACCGCTCAAACTGGAAGAAAGGACTAATATCTAAGGAAGAATACGAAAAGTTTAATAAAGAAAAAATCAGTGAATGCATAAAACTTCAGGAAGAGCTGGGTCTCGACGTTCTTGTCCACGGTGAATTTGAAAGAAACGATATGGTTGAATACTTCGGTACACAGCTGTACGGCTATATTTTTACTTCAAACGGCTGGGTACAGTCTTACGGAACAAGATGCGTTAAACCGCCTGTAATCTGGAGTGATGTTGCCCGGAAAGGAGAAATGACCGTAAAATGGTCTGTTTACGCCCAGAGTCAGACACAAAAAAAGGTAAAAGGAATGCTTACAGGTCCCGTAACGATATTAAACTGGTCTTTCCCGCGGGAAGACATCTCACTTAAGGAACAGGCCCTCCAGATTGCCCTTGCAGTAAGGGATGAAGTCCTGGATCTCGAAAAAAACGGAATAAAGATTATCCAGATTGATGAAGCCGCCCTCCGCGAAAAGCTTCCTCTCAGAAAAGCACAGTGGCACACAGACTATCTTGACTGGGCAATTCCTGCTTTCCGCCTTGTTCACGCAAAGGTAAAGCCTGAAACTCAGATTCACACACACATGTGCTACTCAGAGTTCAACGACATCATCCGCGAAATCGATGCAATGGATGCTGACGTAATCACCTTTGAAGCAAGCCGCTCCGACTTAAAAATTCTTGATGCCTTAAAGGAAGCAGATTTTAAGACAGAAGTAGGCCCTGGAGTTTACGACATTCACTCCCCGCGCATTCCGTCTGTGGAAGAAATTGTAGGAGCCGGAAAAAAGATGCTCAAAAAAATTGAACCTTCAAAACTCTGGATAAACCCTGACTGCGGCCTTAAAACCCGTGGTGAAAAAGAGACCAGGGAAAGCCTTAAAAACCTGGTTGAAGCCGCAAGGATTTTGAGAACTCTCTAACACCCGCGGACCGGGTAAAAAAACGCCGGCCCTCTGTATCAGAAAACCGGCGTTTTTCAAAAGTGCCAGGCTATGGAGCCCCGCGTCAGCGTTCCGAAACGAAGTGCAGGAATGCAGCGACAGCGGAAGGGCGGAACAGCCGGCCTGCGAAGCAGGCGGCACCCGTATTACTGATCGCTGAACTCACTTACCAGCGCGCTGACCGTAGCCTTAGCGTCTCCGTAAATCATTACGGTATTGTCGTTTGTGAACAACGGGTTTTCGACTCCGGAGAAACCTGTACCCTTTCCGCGCTTGAGTACGAATACTGTGCGGGCCTTGTAAGCTTCAACAATCGGCATTCCATATAGTGGGCTTGATTCATCATTAACCGCATCTGGGTTAACAACGTCGTTTGCACCGATTACGATGGCAACGTCTACGTTCTGCATCTGCGGATTCATTTCGTCAGAAGTTTTGAGCTGTTCATACGGAACATTTGCTTCGGCTAGAAGTACATTCATGTGGCCAGGCATACGGCCTGCAACCGGATGAATCGCAAAGTTTACTTCGCATCCGTTTGCTTCCAGCTTGTCGCTCAATTCCTTTACGGCGTGCTGTGCCTGTGCTACGGCCATACCATATCCAGGAACTACAACTACCTGTTTTGCAGCTTCGAGAATCATGTATGCGTCTTCTACGCTCATTGCCTTTGGTTCTTTTGCAGGACCACCGTCCGACTTTTTCTTTGAACCGCCGAAACTCTTGAACAGGAGGCTTGCAAATGTGCGGTTCATTGCCTTACACATAATCAGTGTCAAAATAAGACCTGATGCACCAACGAGACAACCTGAAACTACCAGAACCGTGTTGTTGATTGCAAAACCGGCAAATGCGGCTGCAAGACCGGAAAGTGCATTCAGGAAGGAAATGATTACCGGCATGTCACCGCCGCCGATCGGGATAACCATTGTAAAGCCCAGAAGCAGGAATACAACTGTACTTACGATGATTCCGTATTTTTCGATTTCGGCAAAGTTGAATGGGTTTTCCGCACCAAAGAATGAATAGGCAACGATTGCCACAAGACCGATAAGACACAAAAGTCCGTTTACAAAGTTCTTTGCAGGAATTACCCAGCCCTTGAAAGTCATTTTTCCGCTCAGTTTGCCCCATGCAACGAGGGAACCTGTAAAGGCTACGGCACCGATTGCAATTGTGAGTCCGATGGAAACTGCCGTAAAGTAGTCGCCCTTTGGAGAAGCGATGTACTGGGTCAATGCAACGAGAAGTGAAGACAAACCGCCGAAACCGTTGAACAGGGCAACCAGCTCAG
>DLYJ01000240.1 GCA_003447785.1 Treponema sp. | reverse complement strand
TTCCTGCAATTGCCGAATTAAACACGGATGAAGGAAACGAATATCTGGTTAAGCAGATTACGGACAAAAAAGTTGCCGACACTCCAAAGAGCCGTGCCGCTTCAGCCCTGCTTGAATTCAACCATGCGGGAACTGAAGAAATTCTTGCCCTTGCACGGGAAACCCTTAAGGACGACCGGAGAAAGGCATTGCGCTATGCACTTGGAAAAGAGTTTGCAAAATACAAGCGTGATGAATTTGCCCCGGTCTGCCGTGAGTATATTCAGTCCAAAGACACTTCTACCCAGGGAACCGGTCTTGATATTTATTCAAAGGGCCGTTACCCGGATGTAACACAGGATGTGAGGGATCTGGTTATAAGTGCGGCAAAGGATACCGGCAAAAAGAATGCTAATGCCAAAAAGGCAGAACGCATCCTCGGAAGCGACGATAACGCTGTAAAAGAAGCCGAAAAAATCCGCGACGAAGAAGAGGCTAAAAAAGAAGCAAAGATAAACGCTTTGAAAAAGCCTGCCGTAAAAACAGACAGTTCAAACGCAAAATAATTACTCGTACATTCCGTTGAGTGTGCGGTAAAGCATATTTACCTTTGCCTTCTGTGCCTTTGAAAGCAGGGTGTTTGTTTCGTCAATTAAGGTTTCAAGGCTCGACAGGCTTTCGTTGAGCGCTGTTGTAAAGCCGCGGCTCACCTTGAACCAGTAAGTTGCCTTTCCGTCTGTAAAGAGTGTGATAAATCCAAATTCCCGGGTGCGGCTCTTTGCAATTGTTGCGCGCAAAACGTATTGCAGACCGTCAATCAGAGTTTTGTTTTCTTCTTCGCTTCCAATCTTAACGTTCATGCCGCGGGGCCAGTCCTTTTCTCCCACAGGAGTGATGTTCAGGTTCTGGACTACCTTCATTATCAGTTCAATTTTTTCACCTTCAAGAAGTGTGCCGCCCTTAAGAATCAGTTTTCCCCGCAAGGCTGCTGCAACAGCTAGCTTGTTGGAATCCTTTTCCCGTTTGAGCGCTTCAGCGAATCTGTCCACCGGAAGAACTGCAATCTTTTTGCCTTTCACCTTGATAATGTCAAACAATTCTCCGCCCAGGGACAGCACGTTCTCGTCTTTTGATTTTTCCAGCTTTCCGCCAAAACGTCTGTCATCCCGGCCCACCTTGCTCTTAAGGTTTTTGAATGTGCTGCCTTTGTATTCAAGATTTCCGGTAAGGCTTTTTCCGCTTTCACCCCGTGCCCTTATAAGCTCCTTTTCCAGGGTAGGATCTATTTTATTTAACAGGGCTTTGGTTAACGGGCTTACGCTCATTGCAAACATACGGCTGGTACGCACGATTTCGCCTGCCACGATAAAAAGCGGGGCAGTGCGGAACATTCCGCTTCCAGGGTGAATTGAAATATGTTCCTGGGTAAGGCTTCTGTAATTTTCCTTGCCGTCCCTGATGCACACAAATTGAATCATTCCAGCAGCAATACAGCACAGATAATTATCCATGTTGCCGCCGCCTGTGATTGGAATTCCCAGAGCGTTGATTTCTTCTTCCAGCTGTTTTTTTATGCTGCTGATTTCTATCATTACCTTTTCGTCAAGAAAGTTGTTCTGACAGAAACGGCTCTGGTTTTCCATTGACTGATAGCGTCTGAAAAGTTTTACATAGGAAACAAAATCTCCCTGCATGTCGCGGAAGGCGTGATGGGCGGCTCTGGCGTCCATTTCCTGTCCCGGAGGAAGAACAAAGGGAGACTGAGTGCTTAAGAAGGCCGTTGCGATTACAACTTCTTCCAGAACGTCCGGATAATGCAAAATGCTTTCCACGAGAATACGGCTTACCCGCGGCTCCAGCGGGAATTCAACCATGAGCTTTCCGATTGGAGAAAGCGTTCTGTCTGGATTGAGAGCCTTGAGCATCTGGAGAGTTTCGATTGCACCTACAATATTATTGTGTTCAGGTTTTGAAATAAAATCGAATCCTTCAAAGTCAGTAATTCCAAGTTCTGCCATGCGCAGAAGAACTTCGCTCAGGTCCGTGCGGAAGATTTCTTCTGTGGTGTATTCCTGGCGCATGTTAAAGTCCGAGCGGCTGTAAAGGCGGTAACAGGTTCCCGGGCAGGTGCGTCCGGCGCGTCCGCGCCTCTGGTTACAGCTTGCACGGCTGACAGGGCATTCTATCAGGCTGGATGTAAAGGTCTTTGGATTGTAAAAATTCAATTTGGCAAGACCTGAGTCGATAACGGTTGTGATTCCGTTGATTGTAACGCTTGTTTCTGCGATGTTTGTAGAAATAACAACCTTCTTTTTACCGAAGGGTGCAGAGTCAAAAACTTTTTCCTGTTCCTCTTTTGGAAGCCTTCCGTATAAAGGAACTATATGAATTTTTGAATGGAAATGTGCGTAGGTTAAGCGTTCAACACAATCCTTGATGATTTTTTCCCCCGGCAAAAAGATTAAGATGTCTCCTTCTTCCTTGTTGTCTAGAACACGGTCAACAGTCTGTTCAATTTTTGCAAGAAGTGCTTCCGAGCCGCTTTCCGTTGTTGTTGTGGGCTTAATCATCGGCACGTCGTAAACCATTGTTACCGGGAAAGTTTGTGTTTCTATCGTTACAACAGGGCAGTCGTTAAAATACCTGCTGAATGCTTCTGCGTTCATTGTCGCACTGGAAACAATTACCTTAAAGTCCGGGCGGCTGATGAGAACGCGTTTTAAAAGTCCCAGAACAAAGTCAAT
>DLYJ01000061.1:8858-13962 GCA_003447785.1 Treponema sp. | reverse complement strand
GCAAAGTATTTTACAACCTTGCGGTATTCCTTGTAGGCTTTAACAGGCTTATAGATTACGGCACCATATTTTTTCTGGCTAATCGGGTCGTTTAAGGTGATTGTTGAATCAGGATTCTGGTGCAGATAATCTTTTGCAACCTGATACAGTTCGTCCGCATTTGTAATTGCAGACAGGGCCTTTCCGTCTTTTTTGGAAACAAGATAATCGGCAGTCAGAATAATAATGCGCTGCAGGCCTTCCACAACTTCCTGAATTGTATCCGGTGCCAGCGGGTCAGTTTCAATATGCTGAACCTTTACCTTACGCTTGTCACGCTTCTGGAATTTTGATTTATTGCGCGAAATAGCGTACATATTGTAGAGGAACCAGTAGGCCGGAATAATGTGAATCGGGCGGCACGGTCCGTCATAGGCAACCAGGGCAAAGGGATATTGAATATTAAGTTCGTTTTGGTAAGAACCCTTGGAAATCAGAGAAAAACTTGCAAAACGGCTGTTGAATTTAAAGTCAGACCCCAGACCCGGCCAGAAGCCGCGGCCTGCAAACATTTCGCCGTCAGGTGAGCGGGAGTTGTGGTTTGAACCGATTGTTGCCCCGGAAGCGATGTTGCTCTGACCGCATACTGTGGACGCAATAAGGAACGAAGAGTTGTGGTGCTGTTCGTGGAACGGGAAGATGAGGTTGTTCAAAAGTTCACAGCAGCTGACTGTTGAGTTATCCCCCAGGACAGAGTTCAGAAGACGTGCGCCGTACTTGAGCTGGCAGTTACGGCCGATTACAAAGCGCACCGCAACTGCCTGATAGAATACTTTTGAACCGTAACCCAGGATACCGTTTACAAGTTCAACGCCTTCTCCCACCTGACTCGGCTCGTCAGCGCTGGAAAGAATCGTGATGTTCTTGAGTTTAAAGGCGCCCTTGATATAACAGTTTGAACCGATTTTTGCGTCTTTAAGGAGGGTTGTATTTTTAATAACGGCATCGCTTTCGATGATACCATAAGTGTCGAGTTTTTTGGTATTTGAGCGCTCTGTCATTTCCATAAAGCGCTGCTGCAAAAGTTCGTCATCCTTGTAGCGTGACCAGATAAAGGCGTCCGCAGGAATCATGTCTTCAAAGGGAAGAACTGCGCGCTTGTCATTTTCGTTACCGACGCCGATCCAGATTCGATCTGATTCTTTTTCACCTTCCTTAAGAATTCCATTGCCGAATTTTGAGTGGTATGTGCAGGAAATTTCCTGGATGTTGAACAGAATAACCCGTTCAGCAGTGCGGTAATTGCAAAAATACTTGACGTTACGGACAACACAATCGTCGCCGAGAACAACATCCTGCAGGTAAGAATTATAAACGCCTGCCATGAGTTCAAGGTCGTGATACTTGAGCAGAACCGGAGTTGTGCGTCCAAAGATTACAAAGCCTGAAAACTCGTTGCCGCGAACGAGGTCTGCGTCAAAAGCGTCCTTTTCTTCGGGAACGAGGATGTTCTGCCAGGTGTCGTCACGGTTTGTGTTTGATTTTTTAAGAATATTTATTTCGCTGTCGCTAAGGTGCCGTCTGCCCTTTGCGCATTCTGCGGGAAAGTCTATTTTAACAGTTTTAACTAACGGTGTAACTTTTGTCATAGTTTTGTTCATTCTACAATCAAAATTCAACTGCGGTCAAGAATAAAACAGAGTTGTATGATATAATCGTTTTTATGAAGAAAATTGTTCTGGCCCTCGTGCTTGCCATGGCGCCCCTTTTTTGTTTTGCCTTTGGCGCTGATGATATAAAAGTTTTTACCTTACAAAACGGACTTACCCTCTGCACACTGCAGGATACCACAACCGCCACAGTCCGCCTTGAACTCAACATAAACGCAGGAACACTCTGCCAGAACGCCGACAACGCAGGATTTTTTGCCCTGTACGCAAATCTTATGGGACTAAGTCTGAGCACCGACTGCGTAAGTACGACAGTTACAGCGGCTCCTTCCCAGACAGAAAGCGCGATTATCGGATTTACAAAATATTTTAAAGACATAAATCTTACAGACCGCCAGCTCAATCAGGCTGTTTCCCAAATACGCGCAGGAATAAATGAATTTGCATACTCTGCGGCAGGCTTTATAAACAGCACGATAGATACAAAAATTTTTCCCCAAAGCCCGTGGAAGCAGGAAAGCGGCGTAAATCCGCAGGTTTTTAATTCAAAAAACACAGAACAGATCCGCGCAATTCTTTCGGATATTGGTTCTACTTATTACACGCCGAAAAACGCCGTTTTATACATCAGCGGCAATATCACTTCAAACTCGGCTCTGATGCTTGCAGAAAAATATCTTGGCCAGCTTGAATCAAAATCTCCGGTTCCTTCATCTTCTTCAATTCAGGAATATGAAAAATTCATCAGGGCACAAAATTTTCCGGCAGGCGGAAAGTACGTTCTGATTGACGAAGAACTTTCGGAAGACATTACCCAGCTTGTAATTCAATACACAGACTTTGATCAGGATGAGGCTGACCTGATTGCAAAAGTTTTTAACAGTTCCTCTTCTGAATTCAAGAGGCTGCTTTTAAAGCAGCGTAACCTTTCCATCAGGGGCGCTGATTATATCGACGCTTCAAGTGCACAGCAGAAAAATTCCAGCCGCCTGATAATCCAGGCGATTTGCGAAAAAACAAAGGTAAGCCCTGCCACACAGGGCGATTTGTTCCTGATGATGAGCCGCGACAGCGAAACACCGCGCATAAGTCAGGAAGAAGTTGACAGCGCAGTTTCAAAAACCAGGGCCGATTTTAATTCAATAAGCGACAACAGCGAAAAATTAATGGAACGCTACGCTGCCTTCAACAGAACTAACAAAAACAGCAGCAGAACCTTATTTGACCAGGCCCTCAGCAAAGAAAAACCTTCTGCTCAAGACCTTAATCAGAGCTATCTCGGCAAAAAACCGTTTTTATTTGTGCTTACCAGTACTCAAACTTACCAGAAGTATTCAAAGGAATTCAACAAAAGCGGTTACAAACTTTTAACCCGCAAAACAGGCCCTTGGTACACGCAAAAACTGTACACAAAAACTCAAAGCGACCCGAAGGCTCTGGCAGATATCAAAAACGGACGGGAAGACATCAGAAACTCTGCCCAAAGATTTATTCGCTCAAACCAGGCCCAGTTCAATTCCTTTACGCTGGTAAACCGGATTCCGGTGGTGACAAAGCAGATAGATAATTCAAAAACCTTCTGCATTGCCCTTTCCATAGACGGCGGTGAACTTTTATTTGCCGGCCACAACCCGGGCCTTGCTGAACTTCTGACCAACGCCCTTGCAACAAATATCCGCCGTTACGTAGACAAACAGATTGAATCGGGAGAGATTGTTTCCAACGTGGAAGTTACAGCCCGCACAAAGGCCGACTCTTCACTTTTAATCGTTACGACAAACACGGAAAGCGCAATTCCTGCACTCAAGGCAGTAAGCGACGCGGTAATTTTTGGAGACATAAGCCCAGCCCTGGCCGATGGAATTAGCTACGACCTCAGAACCCAGTGGAGAATCAAAACCGGCGCCCCGGACTTTCAGTTAATCTGCGCGGGCGCAAAAACAATTTTTAACAAAGAAATCGCAAAACTCTTTGACGACAAAAAAGACCGCCCGCAAAAGATGAACTACACCGACATCCAGGCCGCCTACCCGCTGATTCTGGACAGTTCGCGATTTTCTCTCGTCGTAACCGGCGGAATCGATAAGGTTCCTTCCCTTGAGCAGGAATTGAACGACACATTCGGTCAGCTGACTTCGGTTAAGCAGACACAGTCGATTAAAGAAAAAATCATTGCAGAAAACCTCCCAAAAAAAACAATCCGCACACAAATCAAACATCAGTTTTTTACTGACATCACAGCGGACAAGGCAGGACCGAGACCAGCGGTTTTAATTCCCACAACGGACTTTTCTGACCCGATGGTTTATTTTTTGAATACGCCTGATTTAAATTCAACGGACTTTGCACTCTTTAACGCACTTTTGTATGAACTTGGTGAGCGCGTACAGGCCCGCTGCGAATTGAATCAGGAAGTTAAGGTTAAGGGTGCAGAATCTTCTTTTCCCTACGCGGTTTTTACAATGACAAAAATCAAGCACTCAAATAAAAACGACGCGATTTACGCACAGTGCGTCCGGGAACTTGCCACCGACCTTGAAGCCCTGCTTTCAAAAAACACTGACGGCGTTATTGAACTTGAAAAGGATGATCTTTTAATGAATATGGAAAACCGCTGGGTTGTGAGGGAACTTTCAAAAACTTCCGGCGCGGAAGGCAGTGCCGAACTCATCGCGACCGGCGCAAGGAATTCGATTCCTGACCTGTACTTAAAGCAGTATCAGGCAGTCAGCAGCGCAAAGGCAGAAGATTATTACCTGATTTTTAAGTCTTACTTTGATGAAGCGCCTGCATTCAAAATGCTTTCCCAGGACACAAAGCGCTAACAGTCAAAAACCAGGTCTACTTTTTTATCAAACATGTCGCAGGGGATTTTTTGAACAATCTGTTCGCTGAAACAAAATCCCAACCTGCACAATTTTGCACCGCTCTGGCTCAGTCGTTCAATATATCTGTCGTAATAACCTTTTCCCCGGCCAAGCCTTTCACCGTTTTTTGTAAAAGCAAGCCCCGGAACAATCATTAGAACGTTTTTGCCCCTCAGTTCTTCCGGATTTACAATATTATTGAGCATGGAAGGCCCCGGCTCCAGGATGCCGAAGGCGCCGGAAACGAGCTGCTCTTTTATTGAGTTTTTGCCAGAGGAAAGCTGATAGAATTCCATCTGTGTGTCCGAAAGCACTTTTGGAATGCAGACCTTTTTCTTCAATTCAATCGAATAATTCAATACTTTTGAGCAGTCAGCCTCGTTTTTCATATTCATATAGACAAATACGTATTCACTTGAATTGAACTGCTCTGTGGCGCAGATTTTCAGGCACGCTTGGTCACAGCGTTTTTTTAACACATCCTGAGGCGGAAGATTTTTGAGTGTGGCCTTGATTTTTGCGCGGAGTGATTTTTTTAATTCAATATTTGTCATATCGCTGATTATAGCATACAATCAATTTATGAGT
>DLYJ01000061.1:0-8815 GCA_003447785.1 Treponema sp. | reverse complement strand
TAAATATTTTTCTGGTAGTCACCGCTTCAGTTTTACTTCTTGCAGGTCTTGCAGGTACAGTTATTCCTGTTCTGCCGGGAGTTCCCCTTGCATGGGCCGGACTTCTTGTATCGCATTTTTCACAAATTACTGCAACGCCGGTCTGGGTTCTGGTTGTAACCGGAATAATCGCCGTAATCATCACCGTGCTGGATTCAATCCTGCAGCCGTATCTGACAAAGCTCAACGGCGGGAGCAATTACGCAGTCTGGGGAGCAACAATCGGTCTTGTCATTTCGTTTTTTGCAGGACCTCTTTTTGTAATTATTGCTCCATTTATCGGAGCCTTTATCGGAGAAATGATTCATGACTCGTCGGACAGTCAGCGTGCATTAAAGGCTGCAGGCGGAGCCTTTTTGGGCTTTATGATTGGCACAGGAATCAAAATGATCTGTGTCTTTGCTTATATCTGGATCTTGATTTATGAAATCGTCAAATAAGTAAAAAAAACACAAATTATTTGCAAAAATTCATTCAGGAATTATTGACACACAAGCGCATATTTTATATTATCTACATACATTCTTACGAATGAGTGGTTCCTTAGCTCAGTCGGTAGAGCAACGGACTGTTAATCCGTGTGTCGCTGGTTCAAGCCCAGCAGGAGCCGTTTTTAACCTCTGCGGTTGCAGAGGTTTTTTTATGCCTCAAACAAGCCACTGATTTATTCCTACACTTGAAAAACACTTTCAATTCAATGATAATTACGCTGTGATTGATAATAAACAAAACATCCAGAACATTTTTCTTTTTGCACTTTTTGCAATCTTATTTGTACTCGCGCTTTTTATGTTAAAGCCGTTTATGACAGTTTTATTGTGGACCGTTCTTTTATATATTCTTTTGCGTCCGCTTTACCGCAAATGCCTTTCTAAAATTGACCGGAAAAAAAAGTTCTACCAGGCAAAACGCCACCTGCTTGCAATCGGTTTTTCTGTGGGAACCCTTCTTTTAATCATCGGACCTCTCATTTTTCTTTTTATTCTTCTTGCCCAGCAATCCGTTGATTTTTTACAGACGGCCGAAGCATGGCTTCGCTCAGACTCCAACACCTTATTCAATAAAGAAAACGCACAGAAGCTTTTTACCTACCTGCAGAACTTTGGGCTCAACATGCCGGAAGCAAACATGGATGCGATAAAGCAGTCCCTCATTGAATTTTTACACAGCTACAGTGACAAACTCTTTGCTTTTGGAAAAACCGTTATCAATAAGGCAGGCTCCTTTATCATTTCTCTTGTAATGACAGTCTTTGCGCTGTACTTTTTCTTTCTGGACGGCTCATACCTTACAGCCCTTACAAAACACGTAGTTCCCATCAAAACAAGTCACATGAATGTTTTGACAAAAAAATTTGCGGAAATCGTAAAAAATCTTTTCCACGGCTACATCCTGGTTGCCATTTATCAGGGTATTGCGGCCCTCCTTATCATGCTGATTTTTAAGGTTCCAAGCGCTGTCGTGCTTTCAGTTGCCCTTATGCTCGCATCCTTTATTCCTTTAATCGGCTCCGCGGCAGTATGGCTTCCGGTGGGAATTGTGCTCTGCGTAAGCCGGTCTGTATTTATTGGAATTTTATTTATGATTTTCAGTGCTTTGACAGTCGGACTTCTGGACAATATTCTCCGTCCGGTTTTCTTACGGGACAGAATCCATGTTCACCCGCTTGTTATCTTTTTTGCCATTCTCGGCGGAATCCAGCTCTTTGGACTAAACGGCCTTATTCTGGGTCCGTTGATTATAATTCTCCTGTTTACGGTTTTAGACTTAATGGTAACCCAGGATAATTGGACAAACTCAAATGAACAGAATAATTCAACTCTTTAAAAAAGAACTCATGCTCAGCGTTTCTCTCGCTGCGGCAATTATTGCACTTTTTATCACGCCTCCTGACCGCAACTTCCTGAATTCAATCGACTGGAAAACTCTGGCAACCCTTTTTATGCTTTTGACCGTTCTTGAAGGATTTAAAAAAGAAAACATCTTTGCGCCTCTTTTACGAAAATCAAAGCTAATCAAAAGCCAGTTCGTACTTACAGTCTTTTTTGTCTTCAGCGTGTTCTGCACTTCAATGTTTGTAACAAACGACGTGTCGCTGATTATCTTTGTTCCTCTAACACTGATTTTGTTCAGGGCAGGCGATAAGGAAAAATACATTCTTCCGGTTTTAACTTTTGAAAATATAGCAGCCATCCGCGGCTCCCTTCTGATGCCTTTCGGAAGCCCGCAGAATTTATTTCTCTTTACACAAAGCGGAATCCCGGCCGCAGATTTTATTCTGATGATGCTGCCGCTGTGGATTGGAAGCATTTTTCTGCTTTTGCTTTTCATTCTGTTTTTGTACAGAAAAAACCTTCACGAACAAATTGAATTCGATTCATCAAAGGTTGACCTGCGCCTTGATAAATCCCGGGCAAAATACCGCTTTATGTACATCGCGCTTTTTATTCTTGTAATCATAACAATTATTACCCGCACAAAGTTCTGGCCCTATGTTACTTTGGCAGTTGCGCTGACCCTTTTAGTTTTTGACAGAAAGATTTTGCGCCAGACTGATTATGTTCTTCTGCTTACATTTTTCTGTTTCTTTGTTTTTTCTTCTTCAATCTGCAAAAACCCGGCAGTTTCAAAGTTTTTGAGCGCTTCTGTCAGCGGACACGAATACATCTGGAGTATTCTGCTCAGCCAGATAATTTCTAACGTGCCTGCAAGCATCGTTTTGTGGCCATTTACACAGAACCTCAGGGCACTTTTATACGGACTAGACAGTGCAGGGCTCTGTTCAATCATCGGAAGCCTTGCAAGCGTTATCAATCTCCGCCTTTATAACCGCGAGTACCCGGGACGTTCAATTCAATTTATAAAAACCTTTACATGGATAAGCCTGATATTTTTTGCCCTCGTCGTAATTCCCCAGTACCTTATCATCAAAGCAGTTTAGCAAAAAAAAAGAGCGCCCCAGGAGGCAGGGCGCTCAGCTGCATCTAATTCTCTGCAGGACTCACCTGCAGAGACCCGTCACTTAGAATGAATATTTGGCTCCGGCATTTGAAGAAACGCTGGACTTTGAAGAAGAAGCACTTTCCAGACTGTAAGAATAGCTTACAGAGAATGGTTTTGAAGAAGACTTGCTTACCTGAGAACCGCCTGAAGAAGAATCTGAATCGCCGCTTGAGTAGAGAGTTCCTGTAGAACCGCTCTGTGTCTTAAAGCTGTACTTGATTCCGCTTGTGAAAGTATTGTTCTCTGATACAACAAGTGCTCCTGCACGGACTGCAACTGCTGCCTGCTGGGTGTATGAAGGGCTTGAAGCGTGGTAGTAGTTGTTGAACAGATGAAGTTTTGTATTACGAACCATCGGAAGACGCTGACCACAGTTATAGAAGTAGTTGTGATGCAGAGTTACAGTTCTTGTTGAATTTGAACCGTCGCTGTCGCTTGAACCAATCAGCATTGTCTTGTCGTGGTTTTCAAACTTACACCATGAAACTACGATGTTCTTAACTGAGCCCTTCATGTCGCACAAACCGTCAAAGGTCTGCCATTTCTCTGAAGTTGAACCGCCTGTCTTAACATATGAAAGCCCCATTGTGTCTCTCAGGGTACAGTGGTCAATCCAGATGTTGCTTGAAGAACCCTGGATTACGATACCGTCCCACTGAGCGTTGTATCCGTCATTCTTTTCGTGATGAGGGAACGGATCGTAAGCGTCCTGGATTGTAAGGTTGCGCAGTACAACGTTTGAAACACTTGAAATATTCAGTGAACCGCCCTTCAGTCCTGAAGAAGAGTTTTTACCGATAATCCATGTGTTTGAAGCGATGTTAACCTTGATGATGTTTCCGTAAGCCGAGTTACATGCCCAGAGCAGTTTGCCGAGGGAGCTTGAAGGGCTTGAAGAAGACTTATCATCAGTTGAAGTTGAACAACCCTTTGCGTATGCAGTTACAAATGATGAATATGAACTGTACTTGCTTGAAGTATTTGATTTTACAAGGCTGTCAAGTTTGCTTGTTGAACCGCCTGCTGAAGAAGGCATATAACCGTCAGAGAGGTCGATCATTCCGCTTACGTAAATGATGTATCCGCCTTTTTTAGCGTAGTTGATAAAGTCAGAGCGGTTTGAAACAGTTACAGTGCTTGAAGGTTTTGAAACACTTGCGTATCCCACAGGTTTGTCGTTGAGTGAAAGTGAAACTGAAGAACTTGAACCTGACGAACTGCTGCCTGATGACGAGCCGGAACTTGATGATCCTGAGCTTGAACTTGAGCTTCCTGAAGATGAAGAACCTGAGCTTGATGATCCTGAACTTGAGCTTGAAGATGAGCCGAAGAAGCCGTTGTTGTTTCCGAGGCTGTCAACATCCCATGAGCTTGAGTCAGCAGAGAATTTTCCGCTTGTGTTGACACGTCTGTTAAGGATTACATTGCGGTTTGCATATTCAGCAGATTTGTTTGAGCTTGAAAGTGTTCCGATTGAACTCATCTTTGAGCTGAACTTTGAAGCGACACTTGAATCCATTTTCCAGCCGATATACTGCTGGTCGCTGGTTCCCATTGCAGCAGATTTTGCGGCAGAACTAACCCATCCGCTTCCGCTGAATGTACAGTCAACTACAGCACCCTGATTGTAGTAATTTGAGTTTGAGCCCCACGGATTGCGGAAAAGATATGTTGAGTTTCCGCTTGCACTCTTAAGAGTACACTTCAGGAGAACAACGCCCTTACCCATTGTAGAAGCTTTTGTTGCACGAGGAGCCATTACATAAGCATCGTGTGAAGAAGCCGAACTGTCATAAACAGAAGAAATTGTACACTCTTCGTAAAGGGCAACAATACCGCTTGATTCCATCCAGATAAAGTCTACGTCGCCTTCAACATAGCATTTGTAGAACCATGTTTTACCTGTTGTGCGCATTGTGTCCTGATGACCTTTGAATGCACAGTTGTATGCGGCCAGGGTTCCCGTTGAGTCAAATCCCAGCACTTCTGCCTGAACGTCAGAGGTTCCGTATTTTGCTCGTGTGTAGTCACTTTCCAGAGTGAGGTTTTTGAGGACGATGTTGCATGAACCCATCAGTTCCATGAGTTCGCGGCCTTTTTCTGTCTTCATGTTTGTTCCGTGACCTTTGATTACCGTGTCACTGTATGAAGAAGAATCACCACGGATTGTGATGGAAGCTGATCCGTTATAGTTGATATAGTTTTCGTTGTAAGTTCCCTTCGGAATTACGATTGTGTAACTTCCTGACGAACCTACTGCTGCAAGTGCGCTCTTTACAGAAGAATAAGTTCCTACAGTGCTTGAAGACTTGTACAATGTAATCTTTGAAACTGAACTTGAAGAAGATGAACCTGACGATGACGAACCTGATGAAGAACTTCCCGAAGAACCTGAGTCTGAAGAAGATGAGCCTGATGATGAACCTGCTGCACATTTAATGTAGTAAATTGAAATTGCAGAACCGGTAGACATCAGGTAATAAGTTCCGGCAGATGAGATGCTGAAAGTGAATGTGGACATGGAAGAAGATGTTTCTTTTTTGTCCAGCTGGGATCCGCTCGAATTGCACAGTGCAAGATAGCGTCCTGAAGCGCCGTCCGCATTAACTGTTACAGTTGCGGCACCGCCGGTTGTAAAACCGATACAGCGGTACTTGCCGGCAGAACCGCCGCCGCCGAGATTAATCTTTCTGTCAACGCTTTCAGAATTGATTGTGACAGCATTAATCGACGGAATGGTAACTTTCTTTTCAGAAGTTGCGTAGACTGTATAGTTACCTGCAGTCGTATTGGATGTTAATGTGGCACTCTTAGTAAAACTTGTTGCATACAAAGAAGACGTACCTGTGATAGTAGCCCTGTCGACAGTTTCAACAGAACGCTCTTCCAGGTCGTTGAGACCTGCACATCCGGAAAGAACAATGCTCATAGCCAGAATTGAGGTTAAGAACAATTTGAATAAACCTTTTTTCATGGTGTACCCCCTTTTAAATGAAAAGAAAGTGAATTTCAATTTCTTCTCCCCGAAATTAGCGCACGAAAATCACATTTCAGGTTAATTTTAGACTGTTTTATTCAAAAGTCAATGTGATTTGGATTATAAAGATGTTAGATTTTGTATATAAAACAAAGTATTATTACTATTCCGATGTCGTTAATTTAATAATTATTTGAATATTTTCAGCATATTTTATAAAAAAAACACCCTGCGCCGGCAGGGTGTCAAAATTCAAAAGTATTATTTAAACTTTTGTTTATTTATTTTTAAGAATATCGCGAATTTCTTCAAGAAGGATTGCTTCGTCAGATTTTACTATAGCAGGTGTTTCTTCCGGCTTGGCTTCTTCCTTTTTCTTGAATTTTTCAAAGATTCTTATAACGACAAAGATACAGAAAGCAACAATTATGAAATCTACAACGCTCTGAATGAAGCTGCCGTATTTGATTTCTGTTTCGCCGATTTTTACTGACAAACCTGCAAAGTCCAACTTACCGAGAGCAAGACCGATAAGCGGCATAACAATGTCGTTTACAAGACTTGTTACGATTTTTCCAAAAGCACCGCCGATGATAACGCCCACAGCCATATCAACTACGTTTCCTCGGGAAATAAACTTTTTAAATGCTCCAAGTTCCTTGCCTGCAGCACCAAGACCATCTTTTAATAATGCCATTTTTTCCTCCAGATCCCTGTCCGGGATTATTTATATTATAGCATAACTAGCCGCTGATATCCGAGTCAAATTGAATCTGTACACTGTAATCAGGGTACATTTTTTCAATACGCTCAGTTACTTCGGCGTAGGTTTTTCTCATATCCTTTGCGTCAAAAGAAATTACGATGTCAAAGCGGATTTTCTTTTCTTCAACATCAGCATAAAAACCGTGGATTTCCAGGACATCACGGTATTCATTAATTACCTTGAGGATTTCCAGATTGATTTTTGAAGATTCATCCCCGGAAGTATTAACTGAGTAAATTCCAACCGCAGAAAGGGAAATCCCGTGAGTTTTATAGACAGTTTCCGAGATTTTACGGGCAAGAACATCAACCTGTTTTGCCGTATATGTATCAGGAATTTCTATATGAAGTGAACCAGTATACTTTCCGATTCCGTAGTTATTCAAAAATACATCGTAAACGCCCGCAATATCCGGGCTTACGCTCATTACAGTCCGCTTAAGGTCGTGAATCGTCTGTGCGTCAACGCGTTCGCCGAGGATTTTATTGAGGGTTGTCTTTAAGATTCCTGCACCGCTTTTGATAATAAGCAGGGAAATCATGATTCCGAGAAAAGCTTCGATTGATTTTCCAAAGTAAATAAAAACAAAGGCGGCAACGACTGTGGAAAATGACACGATTGAATCAAAAAGTGCGTCCGTTCCGCTGGCAACCAGCGAGTCAGAATCTGCTTTTTTGCCGGCGCTGCGGAAAAATAATCCCAGGAAGATTTTTACAAATACGGTACCGGCCAGTATTGCGATACCCGCAGTTTCATATTCGGGAACTGAAGGGTTCATTACCTTTTTTACTGATTCAATTAAAGCCGTAATACCGGTATAAAGAATTACGATACCGATCAGAGTCGAAGCAACATATTCTGCCCTTCCGTGTCCGTATGGATGGTCCTTGTCTGCAGGCTTTGAAGCATATCGTGTTCCGATGATTGTGATTACCGAAGAAAGTGCGTCAGTAAGATTGTTTACGCTGTCCAGTATAATTGCAATTGAGTTGGAAAAAAAGCCGATAACCGCCTTTACGGCAGCGAGAAGTATGTTGGCTCCGATTCCTATCGAACTGACACGAACGATTGTTTTTTCTCTTGAATCCTGCATAAGAAAACTCCGGTGTACAGAAAAAAAATGCACAGTGCAGTCACACCGTGCATTTATTCATTTTACGATTATTTTATTATAAGTGCAATGCTTATTTTAAGTTAATCATACTTTTGTCATAATCTGACGGCGGGAAGTAACCCATCAGATTCATGATTGTTGCAGGCCATGAAGAGATTCCAAGTCCGCTGTTGAGGGCTGTGTTATCATATTCACCCTTGTATTCAGGGTCGTAGATAATGCCCGGAACCGGGTTAAGGCTGTGAGATGTTTTTGCCTTTGGTTCACCGTCGCTACCTCTCTTTACACTGCCGTCCTTTCCATGCTCATACATATCGTCCGAGTTTCCGTGGTCAGCAGTCAAACACAGAATTCCGCCTGCTTCTTCGATTGCAGCCTTAAGGCGTCCGAGCTGAAGGTCCATGCCTTCCATAGAACAAACAACAGCATTGAATACACCTGTGTGGCCTACCATGTCTCCGTTCGGGTAGTTGAGGCGAATGTGGTCATATTTGCCGGATTTGATTGCTTCGATTACCTTGTCTGTAATTTCGGCACACTTCATCCACGGGCGCTGTTCAAAAGGAACTACATCTGACGGAACTTCGATATAATCTTCCAATTTTTCGTCAAATTTTCCCTGTTTGTTTCCGTTGAAGAAGTATGTTACATGTCCGTATTTTTGAGTTTCAGAAATTGCAAGGAGTTTAACGCCTGTCTTTGTAAGGTATTCACCCATTGTGCGATCAATGCTCGGCGGATTTACAAGGTACTGTGCAGGAACATGAGCGTCTCCGTCATATTCCATCATACCTGCGTATTCAACTGAAGGAACACGCTTTCGGTCAAAGGCAAGTTTTTCTGAGGCAGGAGCTTCAAAAGCCTTTGTAATTTCGAGGGCGCGGTCTCCGCGGAAGTTAAAGTAAATTACGCTGTC
>DLYJ01000067.1 GCA_003447785.1 Treponema sp. | reverse complement strand
GGAGGAAGCGCTCTTGTAACTGCAATCTGTTTCGTTACAATTCTGCGTTCATATTCAAGCCTGGGATTTACGGCATTTGACGTTGTATGGATTTTTGTAACAACTTTTGCGATTTCCCTTGTACTTGGAGCCATTCCACAGGGCGGAACTTTTGTAGCCCTCACGGTTTTGTGTACAATGTACAGCCGCGGTTTTGAAGCAGGCTACCTTCTGTTAAAACCTGCCGCACCGCTTCTGTGCAGTTTTGCAGCAGCCCTGGACGCCGCATCCGCAATGTTTGGCAGCTACGTTGTTGCAGTCAAAACCAAGCAGTTCGAACACGTTGAGTTAAAACATTACATATAAGTTTAATTTCGGGTTTTTCACATTATCACAACACAAATCTGCCTCTCAGCGAGAACAAATGCCGGAGTTTCTTAAGAAGACAGACATGATATGGAAACGGGAAGGAAAGCAAGCGGCTGCTGCAGCATTTTGAAGGTTCGCAAGCGAGCCGAAGCGAGCGCAGTCGGATCGCCTAGTAGGTTGCCAGGCGGGAATCAGGACGCAGATAGTGCTCGCGGAATTGAACCGCGGTGCACGGGCGGCCGAAGTAGAAGCCCTGGTACTTGTCCGGTTCGTAAACTTCCAGCTTTTTGATGTCTTCTTCGGATTCAACACCTTCCATACAAACAGCCATTTTCAATTCATGAGCCATCTGTGTGATGTGCTTGATAACCTTGCTGTCACCTTCGTCACCGCCTGTTGCCTTGTGAACGAATGAATAATCCAGTTTAAGAGTTGCAGCCTTAAGATACTGCAGGTAACGGAGATTTGAATAACCGGTTCCAAAGTCATCGATATCAACCTTGAGCCCCATTGCCCTGAACTTGTCTACAAGTTCCTGGAGTTCTGCGGCGTTATCCATGTATCCGCTTTCCGTAAGTTCCAGGGTGATGTTTTCCGGTTTTACCCCCGAGCGCTCAAGAGCCATCTGTACGTCTGTCAGAATATCGCTCTTTTTTACCTGAATATATGAAAGGTTTACACTCATGTGGAAGTCTTTCTGAACACGGTTCCACTCGTGGCACTGACTGAATCCTGTAAGCAAAATCCAGCGTCCCACAGGAATAATCAGACCGCTTTCTTCTAGAATCGGAATAAATTCTTCCGGGCTAACGCGTCCGTATTCAGGGCAACTCCAGCGCAGCAGAGCTTCCGCACCGATTACATTGAATACAGAATTACCTTTATCAAGATAAACTTTATGGGCGTTGATAACCGGCTGATAATTCAATTCAAATCCTTTAAATCCGTTTTTGATTGAATCCCTCAGTTTGCCCTGAAGATCAAGGTTTCTAAGGTGACGTGAATATTCAACTGCGTTAAAGAGAGTGAGATTATTTTTACCCTTGTTCTTTGCATTGGTAAGGGTATAGTTTACCTTTTTAAGAAGGTCTTCTACCATCGAGCCGTCATTAAAGAAAGCAACGATTCCGGCACTTACGGTAAACATTACATCGTAGTCAATTTTCTGTTCAGTTTCGCTGATGTCCCGCTTTAATCTCTGGTACATCTTCTGAGCGTCGGCACTTGTGGCACCGGACAGGTTCATACAGATAATTTCGTCACTGTTCATGCGGTATGCTTGGGCAAGTCCCTTGCAGCACCGCTTGACTGAATCAGAAACGAGGGAGAATACAAAGTCGCCTGTGTGAACTCCGTACTGTTCGTTGATTGCACCGAGATTATCAACATCAACCTTAAAGAAGAATCCGCTGACCTTCTGGGAGCGTGACCAGACTGCGTTAAAGTCTTTTCTGAGCTGAGTTTCTGTGGGAAGGTTTGTCAGAGGGTCAGTTCTGTCGTGTTCATCAATAATCGAAATATGACCTACAACAGTCTGATCACCATCTTCACCCATGTGAATCAGAGAACCTGTAAGACTTACCCATACAGCCTGTTCTTTTCTATTGACCAGACGAACTTCGATATTTATTGTGTTGTTAGTTTCTGCACGGAGATGATTTGTTGCCGATACAAAGATTTTTCTGTCTTCTTCATAGATCAAATCGGACAAAACCTGAAAAGCATTGTCAAAACGAGTTCCCGGGATATCAAATAAATTGGCGATATGTTTGGCAGTATAAAAAGTATCTGCGACCAGATCAAAAATAAAAACAAATGAATCTGTGCTCTGATTCAGAATGTCAGCAAAGAGTTCAAATTGTCTTGGCGAAATATTACGTAGCTCGTTTTCCATGGATTCTTATTATATAACAGTTTATTTACTGATGTCGATTTTTTTCTTAAAAATTTTACAGAAATAAAACTTTTTTCCTTTAAGGTAAGAACAATATCTCCAAAATTCTCAAGCCCTTCTTTGGTTTAACTTAATAAACCGTTACAAGTCCCCCGCTTGTCATTGCCTGGCGTGACCAGGCAATCTTTACAATGGATTCCCGCGTCGAGCGCGGGAATGACACAAGTCCTAGTAAACCGTTACAAGGGTGTCGTCTTCGATAAAGACTGCCTTGATTTTAACATCGCTTTTGCGCAGTCTGTCGATAACCTGACAGCTTTTTTCCTTTCCCAGAACAAAGAATGCGGTACTCAGACAATCAGCCATAATCGAAGAATCTGTAACAACAGTTACGCTTGCAAGGCCCGACTCGCTGGGATAACCCGTGCGGGCGTCAAAAATATGGTGATAGCGTTTGCCTTCAAGTTCGAAAAATCTTTCATATCCGCCGCTTGTTACCACTGACTGATTTTTTACCTTTACGATGAGTTTTTCTTTGTCACCTTTACTTACTGAATTTGGCTTTCCGTCCGCGTCAGTTCCTTCGAATACCGGTTCAACAATACCGATTTTCCAGGCTCCGCCCTTAAACGACTTTCCCCGGGCATAAACATTGCCGCCGAGATTAATTACAGCCGAAGGCACGCCTTCCCGATTCAGCATCATATTGATTACATCAGCCGCATAGCCTTTCAGAACCCCGCCAAAGTCCATTTCCATTCCCCGGTTCTTGAGGAACACGGTTTTTGCAGGAACATTAACTTCAACATTGTCCCAGCTGTTGTAGCGCAAGGCTTCTGTAATTTCTTCTTTTGCGGGAATGCGCGGATTTTTTCCGTTAACATCCCAGAGTTTTACGAGGGGACCTACAAGGGGATTAAAGGCGCCGTCAGTCAAATCGCCTGCAACCTGTGCAGCCTGAAGGACATATAAAAATTCATCCGTAACAGTAACCGGTTTTATTCCTGCATTATTATTTACCTGACAGAGCAGGGAGTTCCTGTCATAAAAATTGAATACAGACTGAATCCGATAAAGTTCGTCAAAAACTTTTTCAAGAACGGCGGCATTTTCTTCCGGTACAGTGATTGTACAGATTGTTCCCAGAACTTTCTGAGTCTGTGTTACTGATTTTTGTTCTGAGCAGGATGTAAGCAGAAAAGGGAAAAGCAGAAGAACTGCTAGAAGGATTTTTGCAGATTTTTTCATTTTATCGCCTCGTAATATTTTTTAATTCCGTCGCAAAGTGCCTGGGCTCGTTTTTCCAGCGAGACCAGATCATGCCTTGTATGAGAGTTGCCAAGTTCAATATCAACGGTAGGAATCGTACTAAAACTTGTTTGTGTCAAATCAACCTCATACCTACCTCCATTATAAAGTTGTAATCCGCAATTTTTCAAACTATTTGTTAAGAAATTCCCAAGTTTTTCACTATTTTCATAATGCGCCCTTACGTTTTTGAATTTTTTAAGTTCTTCCGGGATTCCGCAGTAAAAACAGCCCTTGTCCTTTTTCTGGCTGTCGCCGTCAAAATGAATGGCTACATGAATGTGGGCATTGTTGTTTGCAATTACAGTCCGGGCAATATTATCCAGCTGAACATCATCCGTGCTTCTGAGCATCAGAACGTCAAAGCCTTCGTTCAAAAGCTTGTCCTTCAATAAAAGCGCAACCTGCAGGTTAACAAAGGCTTCGCTCGTTTTGTCATAAAAATACATTCCATCACTTACAGCGTAAGACTGGGTTTCGCCCTTTGCGGTTGTTCCGCCGGTCACCTTCGGACTCTTGTCAGGATGGCAGTAAGTTTTTACCGATGAACCGCCCTTTGTTCCATGGCCGGCGTTTACTGCCACAACAAAGTTTTTAATGTTTTTCTTTGCACGGTTAATTTCTGCCGCGCCACTGTTTATCTTTGAAAACGAAGCGAATTCCCACTTTTTGTCCAGGGTGATTTTTCTTTCTTCAAAGTTCCCGTCATCTACCAGGAGTTTTGCCTGCATTAAGGCTTCTGTCCAGGTTTTGCCTGTCTTGCGCCTTACATCCATCGTGTTTACATTGACTGAATTTGCGTCAACCTTTCTGGTAAAGTCCTTTCCGTCAGGATAATACGAGCCCAGAGCGCTGATTGCATAATATTTATCGTCCTCTTTTCCAAGGTACAAAAATACATGCCCAGGAACTCCCATGAGAGTTCCCGGGGGAATTTTATCCAGCCTTGCAGTTTTTTCTGAGTCGCTCAGCTTTTCAAATTCAACAGAAACGCCCGGCATTGCCATCTGGCTCCGGCTGTTGCGGGCAAAGGTAAAACCAAAGCAGCGGAAAATATCCTTTGTGTATTCGGAGCAGTCGCGGCTTTCTGCCATTCCGCCCCAGCCGTAGCGCTGACCCAGAGAACTGAAGGCAAGTTTTAATTCGTTTCTTTGAGTATAGGGCAAAAGTCCCCGCACGCAGACTGATTCAGGAATTACAGCATAATTATAGCCCAGGCTTTCGTCCGCCTTTTTGAACGGAATTTTTACGATGTAGCTTCCGTAGGGTGTTCTTCCGCTCTGTTTTTGAATAAGTTCAAACTCGCTTTCGTCAATCGAAGCAAGTTCAATATAAGTTCCCATAAAAAGTTTTGGCATTTTAGGTTCCGGGCCCAGGTTTGTCAAAAGATATTCGTTTCCCAGGGTACAGCGTTCGGCTGTTACCGTAACAAAGGTTTCGCCCTTAAGCGTGTAGTCAAAATGTCTTTCAAACTCTTCGTCCGTGCAGAAAGCAATGTCTTCCCGGTGAATCCATCCGAAACAGTAGGAAGTCTGCACGTAAAGCCACTTTCCGTCCCTGCTGTACCACAGGACAAGGACAGGTTCATTCATCAGGATTCCGGAGTTCTGGCT
>DLYJ01000035.1:4086-4208 GCA_003447785.1 Treponema sp. | reverse complement strand
TTCCATATGATGTCTTTCTGCTTAAGCACCCCGGCATTTGTTCAATCAACTTTTGTTTAAATAGTTCAAATGCTGGGTTTCCTTAAAAAAATGCCGTTAATATGTACACTTCCAGGAAAGCG
>DLYJ01000035.1:0-3960 GCA_003447785.1 Treponema sp. | reverse complement strand
AATGCTGCAGCAGCCGCTTGCTTTCATTCCCGTGTCCATATGATGTATTTTTGCTTAAGCACCCCCGACATTTGTTCAATTTTCTTATGAGGATGGGAAAAGTTCGGGTTTTTCGTATATCAGCAGGTGCAAATCTGCCGCAAGCGAGGTTACAACACAAACTCGCCTGAGCTTTGCTCACTGCGAGGTTTGCTGGCGTGCTCTCGCTGAGAGGCAGATTTGTATTGGGATAATGTGAAAAACCCGGAGTGTTACCTTATTGTTGTTCCGACGTATGGGCGGTTTTCGAGGATTGATTTGATGTTTTCCAGGTTTTTGCCGCCTGCGCAGATTACTGTAAGTTTGAGTTCCTGGGCTTTTTTGCTTGCAATCGGGTCAAAAGGACAGTTTTTGCCTGGAACCCATTCATCTCCCACGAGTTTTCTGAAATCAGCCCACGAAATGTCATCGAGAGGTTTTGCGTCAGGATTTTTGCGCGGATCGTCTGTGTAAACCTTTTCGATATTGCTCAGGTTAACCACAGTGTCAGCGCCAAATTTTTCTGCAAGCAGTACGGCGTCATTGTCTGTGGAAAAGCCCGGTTTCCAGCCTGCTGCCACAAGAACAGAGCCTGTAAAATCCTTTGCCTGTGTGGGGTCTGTTACAACTGCTTCCTTACAGAGTGAACCAAAACTTGCCTTTACAAACTGAGCGTTCAGTCTGGTTGCCATGATACCAATCCAGTCGGCCGCTTCTGTTTCTGCGTCCGGGGCAACACCAGCAACGGTTCTGAATGCATTCTGGTAAATGCGTGCAGGACCACCGCCGCCGATTACAAAAATAAGTCTGTCACCCTTGTGTGAATCAAGATAATCTTTTACGAGTTTTACAAATTTAGAAACAAATTCCGTGTCAGGAAATTCCGGAGCAACGATTGAGCCTCCGACTGACAAAACTTTAGTAGACATAAAATTCCCCCTGTCTTTTAGTATATACCTGCCACAACCGGGTTGTTCCAGAGGGAACTGTAATTTACAGTTCCCCGTGAAGATTCTTCCCAGATTGACTGCAGGGCATAAGTCCGCTTTTTGTGAACTATATGACTGTTTGCAAGTGATGGCTTTAACTCGTTGTATCCCCGGGAAAAAGCGATGTGCTGGCTGTCCAGGTTGCCAAAATAATACTCCCTGGTATTTTCGATTGGACGGAATGCCTTGTATTCAAGGCCCTTTCCGAGAACTAAATCAACCGGAACCCAGCCAAAGTTTTCGATATAAAATTCGCACCACCAGTGATTGCGGTTGTTCAATTCAGAGTCAACAAGAATTCCGCTCATACTCACGCATGGAATTCCCAGGGTGCGCAGGAGGGTAGTGTAAACGATTGTAAAGTCGTACGCGTCGCCTTTGTTCGTTTTGATTAAATCCTTACAGTCTGAATCGCTGCTGCGTGTTTCAGGTAAAAGTTCGTAAGTTTCAATCATAAAATCGTACACAAGTTTTGCCTGGTTGTACGGATTGGTTTCTTTTTTGACAATTTGTTTTGCAAGTTCCTGGAATTCAGTGTCGTCTGCTGCAATCAGGGCGTCGCTCTGTGTATAGGTCTTGTACAGAACGCGTTCCTTCTCCTTGTACGGCTTAACCTGTTTTGGATTTATCCTGGTCTGAACCGTATAGTCTTCGATTACAAAACTGTGGTTGAACCTTACCTGTTTTTCCTGAATCTTTGATAATTCAAGCTGGTGAATGATTGTATTCTGGTAATATTCAAAAACCGGCTCAGGAGAACATTCTGACAGCTCGGCAACCGGCTGTCGTGCGCTCAGCGGAGGGCGCGGAACACGGAGAGACAGGGTTGTATTCAATTTTGAATGAATGTCCTTTATGTCGGCAGTTACGTTTACTACGTAGGTTTTTTTATTTGAATAAACCTTTGTGCCTGCCGGAGATTTGACTTCCAGTTCAAAGAGGTTGCTTTCGCCTTTTTCTGTTGCAACAAAAAAATGTCCTGTGGCAGCCCCGTCCGGAACGCGTACATGAATTTCACTGTCGCTCCAGTATTCAAAATCGTAGTTTGCTTCGTTTGCGGCAATGTAAACCGGTTCTTCGGTCGTCATCTCTTCAATTGCGGCGGTAAATTTTACGGAAGCGTTGTTTCTGATTGTTCCGAAGTTTGTTCCGTTGATTACAAGCAGTGAACCAGGTGTAACGACCGGGGCATTTGTGGAAATAATTACAGGCAGCGAAGTTTTTGTGTCAGGCGGCACCTGGACCGGAATTCCTGCTTCGTTTGCAAAGAAGCCCGGTTTTGAACTTCCTGATTTGGTTGTTACGATTACAAGACCGTCCTGAACGTTTGTGGGAAGAACAATTTTAATCTGTTTGTCCGTCCAGCTCAGATAACCGCTTGCAGTGATTTTGGAAATTCCTACCTGTACATAATCCGATGAACTTCTTGTGTTTCCGAAGTTTTCGCCGGTGATTACCATCAGGTCTCCCGGCGAACCCACAGAAGGGTTAACTGATTTAATCGAAGGAATTTTACGTGATTTATAAGTTACGATTGAGAAAAATCCAAGAATGAGAAAAATAACTGAGACGACAGAAATCGCCCTGAAAAAAGGATACTTTCTGAAAAGTATTTTGAATGTTTTAACGGCGCTCAAGATTCTCCGCCTGTGTCATTGGAATAGTGTGCATATCTGGCACTTCTATTCTAACAGTTGGCGCAGATTTTTTAAAGTCCGGTCTAAAAACATCTACAGAGTTTAACTGTGTAAAGATTTCGTTTTCGCCTGTTGAAGCAAGGTTTGTCGCAGAAATTACCTTCTGGTTTGAATACTTTTCCGTTGAATCTTCAGTCTTTTCTTCGGCAGCCTGCTTGAAAGCCTGGGAAACCTTTATCTTGTCGATATTTCCGTCAACAACAACCTTGTTCTGAATTTTTGGTGTTGCTTCAGTTCTTGCAATCGCCTGAATTGCTTTGTTGCCCTCACTGCTTCTGAACTGCAGCGGGATAAAAATAAGGGCAAAGACTGCCGCGGCAGCAAATGGAACTGCCCATCTGAATACGGAAGAAATAACCTTCGGCTGTTCACCGGTTATTTTGGATGTTGTCTGTGAATAGCGGAGTTTTGTCTGGAGACGCTCAAAACTTTTGTCCAGAAAGTCCTGAGTTACGGAAGGCGGAAGTTCGTCTGCCTTGAGAAGGGCACGCAGTGATTTGAGCCGCGAAAGTTGCTCCTGGCACGCAGGACATGAATTAACATGAGCTTCGTACTCTGGGATAAATTTCTGAGGAAGTTCACCATCCAAATAAACAGAATGCAAATCTTTTTCAGGACAAGTAGACATCGTCGCCTCCAATAAGTTTTTCCAGCTGTTCCCGGGCACGGAACATACGGATTTTTACGTTTCCTTCCGTTATGCCGAGAACCATTCCGATTTCCTTATAGTTTAAATCCCCGTATTCCCGGAGAATAATAACTTCTTTGAGTGATTGCGGCAGTTTGGCCAGCGCTTCCGCTGCGATTTTTTGAGTTTCCTTTTTAAGGTAATCAGTTTCGCCGGAAGTCTGCTGCCTCTTGTCTTCGTAAAGTGCTTTGTGATACGCGTTACGCTCTCTAACCTTGCGTTTTGCGTAGTTCAGGCTCGCATTTTTTACGACGCGGATGAGCCAAAATTTAGCGTCATCAAGGCTGGGAAAAACCATTTGTTTTTCGCTGGCCTTGATGTATGAATCGTGAACAATATCCTCTGCAGCATCTTCATCATTGACAATTCGCCACGAGATTTTAAATAGGAGGATCATAGTTTCGTTGTAAATACGACGAAAATCTGCAGGATCTGCCGCGTTCAAGGGTTTTTGATTGCCATCCACATTATTAATAATCATTTGAGTCCCCAAAAGTTACAGAAAAAATTAAAAAAAACTTATTTTTCGAGGTTCCCTTTTTTAATTGCGCTTCCACTCAGGTCCTGT
>DLYJ01000038.1:13366-19201 GCA_003447785.1 Treponema sp. | reverse complement strand
GTAAAATATTCCTTAACCTGCTCTTCGCTCCAGGTGTTTTCTGTAACGCGTGAAGGGTAGTAGTCTTTTTCTATTTTTGTTGAATCTGGAATTTGCGGAGTTCCGTTCAGGATAATATCGTTCCTGACTGAATTCACTGGTTTTTCCGGACTTGACTGAATAAAAATAATAATAAGTGCGGTCAGGACAAACAAAACGAGAAGGGCCGTAATTCTGAATAAAACAGGCTTTTCTTGAATAAAATCTGAGACAGCATATTTTATATCATCAAAATCAACCATCAGCTCTCAGCCTCTTATTTTTGTTCACTCTCTCCGGAAGGTGCTTCTTTTTGAGATGCTGCTTCCTGTTCTGCCTTTTCCTGAGCGGCTTTTTTTGCTTCTTCCCGGGCTTTTTTAGCTTCTTCCTTTGCTTTCTGGGCACGGATTTCAATTTCAGGATCTGTTATTGTTCCGTCTGGATTATGGATTCGTTTTGCCGGACGCGGCGGAATGTAAACATTCTGCTCCGGTTCAACGTCTTCTTCAATAAAGTCATCCTGGCTGTCATTGTCGTAGTCAGGGGCGATTTCTTTATCAAGACGCATTGTCATAATCTTGCTGACGCCTGATTCCTGCATTGTAACACCGAGCATTGTGCTTGCGCCCATAACGGTTTTTTTGTTATGGGTAATGACGATGTACTGAGAAAGTTTTGCAAATGCACGCAGTGTCTGAACAAGGCTCGTAACGTTTTTGTCGTCCAGGGCCGCGTCAATTTCGTCAAGAAGACAGAACGGACTCGGACGAACCTGATAGGTTGCAAACAAAAGCGCAACGGCTGTCATTGTCTTTTCACCGCCGGAAAGAAGGGCAATGTTTTCCAGCTTTTTTCCAGGAGGCTGGGCGTAAATTTCAATACCTGTTGTAAGAACATTCTGCGGGTCAACAAGGCGCAGTTCACCGCGTCCGCCGTTGAACATGCGGCGGAACATGTTGTGGAAGTTCTTTTTGATTTTATTGTAAGTATCCAGGAACATTTCTGTAGATTTTGACTTGATTTCTTCAGAAACGCGGATAAGGTTTTCGAGACTCTTGTTTGTATCGTCAAAACTTGCCTGGAGTTTTTCGTAACGCTCTTTCTGTTCGTCAAATTCTTCAGGCGCCATAAGGTTTACGGAACCGAGATTCCTGAAGGCTTCTTTTGTTTCTCCAAGTTTTTCCCGCAGAACGGCTGAAGGTGTGGTGATTTTAAACATTCTCTCTTCAAATTCCATCAGGTCCCTGGAATGAGTTTCGATAAAGTTCTGTTTGATGTTGCGGATATCGTTGTCGCTTGTAACCAGGTCCATTGCAAGACGTTCGTACTGGCTCTGACATTTTGTAAGTTCTTCCTGCTTTTTGTCCAGCTTCTGCTGTGTTCCGCTTACGCTTGAATTCCGCTTTACGATTTCGCTGTTGATGTCTGCAATCTGTTCAGCACACTTTGCACCGCGGCGCTCGATTGAAGCAAGTTCGCCCTGAATTTCGAGAATCTGGTCTCGAAGGTCGTCCTGACGCTTCTGTTCAGTGTAAAGTTCTTCTTCGTTCTGGCGGAGATTTGCCTGCTCGCTTGCAAGTGAACGGCGCAAAAGTTCTGCGTTGTTTTTTACGCCGAAGATTGACTGCTGCATGCTGGCTTCGGTAATACGAAGGTCGCCGAGAGTTTCTTTATATTCGCTTATTTTTTTGTTGAGTTCTGAATTCTGCTTCTGGTAAGCTGAAATCTGTTCCTGGGTAGATGCAATCTGCTTCTGCAGGTTTGTGATTTCGTTATCGATTCCGCGCTTTTTTGTAATAATACCTTCAGGAGAGAGGAATTCTTCGATAAAGTCAGGAATTGCCTTTGAATATTTATCCAGAGCTCCTTCAATTGTCGTGATAATCGACAGGGATTCGTCCAGAGCCCTGATGGAATCATTTACGATTTTGAGGTTTTCTTCTGCACTGTGCCCTGAAATCGAAACATAGTCTGTAAAGATGTTTTTGCGGCCTTCAGTGTAAATTCTCAGTTTTGCAATTGCGCTTTCAAGTTCTTCTTTTGAAGCCTTTGCTGCACTGGAAGAAAATCCTGAGTCCTTAAGTTTTGAATCAAGTTCCTTTACGATATCTTCTGTAATTGAACCCAGCTGGTTCTGGAAGTCAGCGATTTTGTTATTGAGGTTTTCAATTTCAACTGCGCCTTTTTCTGCAAGGCTTGTGTTTTCCCTGATGTGGCTTTCAGCAGAAGTAATATTTTCGGTAAACGAATTGATATTGTTTTTTACGGTTTCCAGCTGTTTTGTTTTTGCCCGTAAATCAGCCTCTGCCTGATCAATTTCTTCGTTGAATGTATCGATTTTATCCTGAATTGACTGCTGCTTAACTTCGAGAATGCCGATTTTTTCCTTCAGCTGATTTGCCTGGAGATTGTATTCCTGGGAACGCTGCAGCATATTGGTCTTTTCTGTCTGAACAGTTGCAAGTTCAATCTGCAGTGAATTCATTTCAGTCTGCAGATCTTTGATTTTATCGTTGTTTTCAAAAAGGGTAGCCTGGATAGCTTCAATTTCTTCCTGAATTTTTGAACGTTTTTCTTCCAGTTCTTTTTTGGAAGCTTCCTGCCGTGCCTTGCCCTGGGTAAAATCCTTTAACTTAAGGAGCTGGATATCAAGTTCATAATTGAATATATCTTCCTTGAGTTTGCGGTATTTTATAGTCTTTTCGCTCTGTACTTTTAAGGTTTCATAATTGCGTTTGTTTTCTACCAGGGCAACTTCAATCTGGGCAAGATTTTGTCTTGTGCGTTCAAGTTCCCGCTCCGCTTCGGCACATTCGGCCTTTGAACGGCTGATTCCGGCTGCTTCTTCAAAAAGGTAGCGGCGGTCTTCAGGCTTGCTTGAAAGAATCTGGTCGATTTTACCCTGTTCCATTACAGAGTATGCGGCCTTACCGACACCTGTATCCATAAAGAGACGGCGGATTTCTGTCGGACCTACCTGACGGTTATTGATGTAATATTCACTTTCGCCTGAGCGGTAGAGACGGCGCTTTATTGCAATTTCTGTATCGTCCAGTGGCAGAAGACCGTTATCGTTTGCAATTGTGAGTGTAACTTCTGCAATGTTAAGGGGAGGTCGTGTTTCGGTACCGTTAAAGATTACGGATTCCATTGTGTCGGCGCGCAGGTTTTTTGCCCTGTTTTCTGCAAGAACCCATTTTACCGCATCAACAACATTACTCTTACCACAACCGTTAGGGCCAAGTAAGGCTGTAATTCCGTCTGCAAATTCTACATGAGTCCTGTCTGCGAATGATTTGAATCCGAATATGTCAAGACTTTTTAGAAACACTTATAACTCCGTTTTTTACTATGTGGCCCTTTAATGGATAAAAAGCCCATTTTGATATCATTACATTATACTGATAAAGCGGTAGTGTTTCAATAATTTTTCTATTCGTCCTGAATAGGGGCAACGAGTTTTCCCTTGTACAAAATCTTTGGATAAACAGTAAGTCCCAGCTTTTTTTCCAGGTTTGCGTATTTTTGCATTTCGTATTCGTCGCCGATTACAATGTTGATTCCTGTTTTGCCTGCACGGGCAGTTCGTCCGGCGCGGTGAATAAAAAAGTCATCGTTTGAAGGCATGTCCATCTGAATTACATGGGAAATATCAGGAATATCAAGACCGCGGCTTGTCAAATCGCTTGTAACGAGGATTTTGCATTTGCCGCTTCTGAATTTATCCATTGCGCTTTTTCTTTCCTGTTTGTCCATTTTTGCGTGCAGGAACATGCATTCAATATTTTTATATTTGAGCTTGCTTACAATGTTCTGCACCTGGTCGAGCTTGCTGGTAAAAACGAGGGCTTTTGAAGGATTTTCTGCAGCCAGAAGCTTTCGCAGGGTGTCAATTTTGTCACGGCGCTCGGCAAAAAGCGCAATATGTGTGATCCGTTTTTTTAAAACATCTTCCGGAGGCAAAAACAGGGTCTTAATTTCTGCAGTTTTTGTTCCGTCGGATTTTATTTTGGCATTGTTAAGAACTTTCTGTGTTGCCCCAGAAATTGTTGCACTGCAGGCAATGAGCTGAACGTCTTTTTTAGGGCAGTTAATGAGTTCTTCCGTGTAATCCCGCAGTTCAGGCGAAAGAAGGCGGTCAACTTCGTCCAGGACAATTGCCTGTAAACCTTCAAGCTTAATTTTCTTAAGATGAATAAGTTCAACGAGGCGGGCAGGGGTTCCGATTACAACGGTCGGTTTTTCTTTAAGGGTTTCAATCTGGCGCTTTATGGGAGCCCCGCCGATTAAAAGGGCGGTTTTTATGTCGCTTACCATTTTGAACTGATTTTTAATCTGACTTGCAAGTTCAAATGTGGGAGCGGCAACAAGAATTAAAATTTCTTTTTTTTCGTTTGGAATAGTTTGAATTTTATTTAAAAGGGGAAGTGCGTAGGCGAGTGTCTTTCCTGTACCGGTTTCGCTCTGAAAAAGAAGGTTCTGGTTTTGTTGAATTAAAGGAATTGCCTGTTTCTGAACACCGGTTGGAACTGTAATCTGGTTCTGTTCAAGTTTTGCAATAAAAGTTTCGTCAATTTCCAGGTCTTTGAATGTTTTAATCTCGCTCATAAGCGTACTATAGCACAGAAAAAATAAGTTTGCTATAATTTAATAATATGAAAGTCGGTATCGATACCTTTGGATGCGGTCACGGAAAGACAGGTCTTGGTTCTTATCTTGATTCGTTGACACGCTGCCTCCAGAATACAGAAAATGATTGCTTTGAACTCTTTGGCGCAGAAATCGACCGATATACCTATGGTGCCGACAACGGATTAAAATTCAATTCCGTGCATCTTCCGGACAGCCGCCGCATTAAGCGGATCTGGCATTACGCCGGAGCAAACCTGTTTGCTGCAAAACATAAATTTGACGTTGTAATGTACGCGGCAGGTGCCCGCTATCTTCCGATTATGTTTGGAGTTCCGGGCGTTGCGATTGTAAACGACCTTGTTTCTGAAGTTTATGCGGACGAAGTTCTTTCAAGCCGCCTGCTGAGGCTTTTAGTCGGTCTTAAAAATGCTTCCAGGGTAATTGTTCCAAGCCAGTTTATCCGTAAGGACCTTATAAAACTTGGGGTTAGCGAAAACAATATTACGGTTATTCACAACGGTATCGATCATTCGGTATTTTATCCCCAGGAAATTCTTTTTCCAAACCTTGTTGATATAAAACCTTTTGCAATCAAGCAGCCATACTTTCTGTACGCTTCCCGAATGTCGGGCCCTTCAAAAAAACATATTGAATTAATCAAGGCTTTTGAATTATTCAAGCAGAAAACTCACCTTGAACACCGTCTGGTTCTTGCAGGAAGTATTGGTGAGTCAGCAGAAGAAGTTAAACAGGCAGTTTTGGAATCTCCCTACTGCCAAGATATATTTATTACAGGCTTTTACCCGAGGGAAAGTTTTCCGCTGCTGTATGCTTTAAGCGAAGGCTGTCTCTTTCCTTCCGTAAATGAAGGTGTAGGGCTTCCTGTTCTTGAAGCAATGGCTACTGGAGTTCCTGTAGCCTGTTCAAATTCCGGCGCTCTTCCTGAAATTGCAGGCAGCAACGCAATTTATTTTGACAGTGATAATATTGAACAGATGGCCGCCGCAATTGAACAGCTTGCCCTGGACAGTGCGTTGAGAAAAAAATTAATCGAAGGCGGAATCGACTGGACGAAGCGTTTTACCTGGGAAAAAACTGCGGAAAAAACTGTGCAGGTTTTGAAAGAAGCGGCTGCCGGGGGACTTTAAAAATAATACTTGAATATGAAAACTACCAGGAAAGCGC
>DLYJ01000038.1:13067-13218 GCA_003447785.1 Treponema sp. | reverse complement strand
TTGCTTTCCTTCCCGTTTCCATATGATGTCTTTCTGCTTAAAGAACCCCGGCATTTGTTCAATCAATTTTTATTTAACAAGTTCAAATGCCGGGGTTCCTTAAAAAAAATGCCGGTAATATGTACACTTCCAGGAAAGCGCGTCTGTCCTC
>DLYJ01000038.1:0-12932 GCA_003447785.1 Treponema sp. | reverse complement strand
TTGCTTTCCTTCCCGTTTCCATATTGTGTCTTTTTGCTTAAGCACCCCCGACATTTGTTCAATCAACTTTTGTTTAAATAGTTCAAATGCAGCAGTCGCTTGCGATCCTTCCCGTTTACATATTGTGTTTTAAAAACAAAAAAGCTGTCCGTTGGACAGCCTTGTTGTTTTAGTTATCTACTGAAACACCCTGGTGTTTTTTCTGGAACTTTTTGAGCATTGCAACGCCGTTGCGTTTACCGTTGTAAACATAACCGCCGTCCCAGTATTCGAGGGCTGCGAAGAGTGCGTTACCACCGTCCTGATCGTCTGAGCGCTTTGTACGGAATGAAACGTATTTTGCAAGTTCTTCAAAGTTTCCGTTGTGGAGACATTCGATACGTTTTTTGTTGAATTCATTCCATTTTTCCAGATCTTTAAATCCTTCACCTTCATCTTTTACGATGATATGTGCGTGGTTAGGAGAGAATGAATACCATACCTTAACCTTTTTGTTAATATCGCAGTTGTTACCGTGTTTTACAGCGTTTTTGATAACCTCTGAAATCTGCTGTTCAAGAAGGTTGATTTCCTTGATTTCAAGCGGTGCAGACTGCACAATCAGCAATGTAAAGTAGCGGATCTGTCTGAAATCTGACGGAAACTCTTTATAAAGCATGTTGGTAGTGTCGAACAACGGATCATTGTCGTCCGAGCGCAATTCTTTGTATTCGTCCATTTTTTTCCCTCTGCCTTATTTTTATTCGTTAATCATGAGCAAAGCTTCTTCAATGCTGTTTGCAATAGGGAAGTAGCCCATGAGTTTTGTAAGTTCAATAACTTTTTTTACTGAACCGTGAATGTTTGAGATAGCAAGTTTGAGATTCATCTTTTTGATGGTTGAACAGATGTAAATCAATGCACCGATTCCTGACGAGTCGATATAATCAACTTCTTCAAGGTTGATTATAAAGCTCTTAACGTTCTTTTCGAGCATTTTCATTACGAGTTCCTTTAGTTTATAAGAATTGTACAGGTCCATTTCACCATTAACGTCAATGATGTAAACTTCTCCATTTTTACGAATCTTCAGTTCCATAAAAAAACTCCTTTTATTATCTACTGAATTTTAAGTACAAGAAGAGTCTGGTCGTCGTGCAGCGCCTCAGAACCGATAAACTTCTTAATATCTGTTTTAACTAAAGCGGCAATATCTTTACCGCTCATTTTACTGTTTGTCTTGATAAGATTAGATAGACGCTCGAGGGAATACTGCTTTCCTTCTGCGTTTAATGCTTCTACCACCCCATCACTATATGTAATTATAATATCACCTGGCGAAACTGTAAACTGAATATCTTTATAAGTTGTTGTTTTTTCTACACCAATTGGCTCGCAAGAGATGGATTTTCGCTCAATATTGCCTTTTGCAGCCGAATAAAGCAGTACAGGTGTAGTTCCTGCGGTGGCAAACTGAATCTGTTTTGCTACCGGATTGTAGTTAATCAGTGAAGCGGAAGCAAAGTGTTCAAAGTTGATTTCGCCGCAGATTCCCCGGTTTGCCCAGCTTAAGATTGTGCCGGCAGACTGGGTTGTGTTTACAACCAGACGGAACATGGCGCGGATCATGGACATAACAAGAACCGAATTAGTTCCCTTTCCGGCAACATCCATAAGGACAAAGGAGATTCTGTCGGAGCGTGCCGGAATTACATCGTATGTATCCGAGCATACACCTTCAGTGTGTTCTGTCATGGCTCCGAACTGTACTTTCTGCAAAGGAGGAAGTTTTTTAGGAAGCAGAAGGTTCTGCAGACCTGTTGCGATGTCACTTTCCTTTGTGAGTTCCTGTTTTTCTTTATATTCCTGGAAAGATGTCATTGATTTTAATGCAGATTCAGCAAAGTCGGTCAATGTTAAAATCCAGTCAAATTCTTTCTGTGTAAATTCTCCGTTATCCGGATTTCTTGAAAGGGCAATAAGACCGATTACGGTTCCCTTTCCCTTGAGGTGGATTGGAACAAAAATAAACCTGCCCAGCTTGAGGAACGGTTCCGGACCGTTTTCAAAAATACGGCTGTCTGATTTTGGATCGTTTATGATTTCTGCCTTTCCCGAACTTGCGATTTCGCCAAAAATATTGTCGCGCAGAGGGAAACTTGCAAATTTAAAGCTTGTTGATACACGAAGGGGTTTGTGGGGCATTTCTGCCGGAAGTTCGTATGGCGGAGGAAAGTCTCCTGTAAATGACTTTACGTTGATTGAATCTTCAAAGTCGTCAACCATCAGAATTGCGCCGCCGTCAGCCTTTGCAACTTCAACACAGGTTTTGTTGATTGTGTCAAGAAGTGTCTGAAGTCCGTCCTTTTTGCCGAATCCGTTTGCTGCAAGAGTGTTGAATTCTGCACCTTTTTCCAGAAGGCTTACCTGGTCCGGTTTAATGTCTTCGATTACAACTTCCGGTTTTTTGATTTCTTCGGTAACAGGAATATATGACTGTTCTTCTTTTGGTTTACCAAAAGCGAGCATGATTACATAAGGAAGGACTATTACTGATGCGAGTAAAAGAAGAAGTACAAAGCGCATCATTCCCGGATGCAGGGCAGTGTAAACACAACCTGTAATTAAAACTAAAAGTGAGAGAAAAATAAGGGAAGTAACCTTTGCAGTTTTTCTTGTCTTAATAATGCCCAGCAGTACAAAAAGCGCTGCACATACAATTGCTACACCAAAGAGAGGAATATAAGCTACTGCATCTGAACTGAACAACTTTGTTCTCCGTATTTTAAATAATTTTGTTTAGATTTATCCGGTTTATACAGACCGTTCTACTTTTTAAACTATAAATTTAATTCTATCATTGAAGTTTTTTGCCGTCAAGTTAGAGTTTAGGAAGGTTTGAACTTTCAATCTCCTTTTTCATAATGATTTTCTTGATTTTGTTCAGAATCCTTCTTCGCAGGCTTGTCCCGAATTTGAGGGTAAACGAGTCTGCCGCGCTGTCCAGGGAGTATCCGTCCCCGAATTTTGTCTTGATTTCGTCCCAGTACTTGATGATGTAAACATAGATGTCACTTTTTGTACGGCCCGGAAAGTACTTCATTGTCCTGTGCTTGTCGATTACGGCAATTACCGGACGGTAAACTGTTCTGTACCAGGAAAGGATTGCCTTGTCCATGGGTATTTCTGTTGTCTGGTTCATGTTGATGTAATATTTGTGGGTCAGAATGTGGTTGTAAATTACGTCGTACTGTCCCGGAACAGAAAAGTCCAGAACCCAGTAATCCGTAATATCTCCAAAGCCTGTTTCCCCGTAAAAGACGCGCTTTTCGTAATCGATTACGTGCTTTGTCATTTTCTGGAGGGAGTCCGTTGGATTCAATTTGATTTCGCTTTTGAGGCTTACTACTTCTGCATCGATGAATTCAACACCCTTGGCTTTTGCAACCGAAACCCTGTGGTTTCCGTCCCGCACAAAGTAAACGCCGCCAAGTTCATAAAGCGTAATCGGCGGAAGGTTTATATCCTGGATGTGAGCCATGTCGATGTGTTCCCAGCGTGCCTTTAGGTGCATTCGCTTGGGGAAGAAGCGGTTGTCAAAATCCTGGTAACGGGACTCGCTTCCCACGATGAGTTTGACCGGAACGGTCTGCATTCCCATGTATGATTCATCATTTGGGTGGAGAAGTTTTTTTATATCAGAAAAAGAAATAAGGGTCGCTTCATCCGGATTCAGAAAGTGCTGAATTTCGTTAAAGAGAGCCTTGTTTCTTGCTTTTGCAAAATCTTCATTTGTTTCAGAGGACTGAAGTGTATCAAGCATTAGAGTCTCCGTATAATTCTAGAATATAGTGGCTGTAGGCATTTACTACAGTTGTTGTGCCAGATTTTGTCCGTACTTCCGTTATGCGTGTTGCATTTGCGTCATACAGATGAATGTGGCCGTGGATAAAATATTCTGGTGTAAATATTTGAATGAATCTGTTAAAACACTTAAAGCCCTTGTGGCACGGATCTTCCTTGTCGTGAATGTGCCGCGGACTTGCATGGGCCAGAAAAATGTCCAGGTAGCGGCCGTAGCGGATTTTATTGTAAATCAGACCCGGCACCATCTTTAAAAGGTACAGCGACATCTGGCGTTCGGTGTACTGGCACAGGCCCTTGTTGTATCTTCTTGAACCTGACACTCCCGAAATCAAAAGTGGGCGTGTCTTTTTTGTAAGGGGATCGTAAACCTTGATTGATTTGTCCCGCAGGTTTCTGAATCCTGCGTAAACTGCGCCGAAGTTTGCGCTCATGTCATAGATGCTGTATTCTTTTTCCCAGGTCGGGTGTGAACCTTTTTGTCTTTTTGGAGCCTTGTGGTAATAACTGAATTCGGTGAGGTTATGGTTACCGAAAATAAAGAAGGCAGGTTTATTTAATGTTGAAACGATAAAGTCGATATAGTCAGAGGGCAAATCTCCTGCGCATAAAACAACATCAATGTCAGCAAAGCGTTCTTTTGCCAGATTGCTGTATACGAGCGGATCTATTTGATCTGAAACACAGAGAATTTTCATATTTGTAACCGGTTGAATTTACTTTAGATGCCGGCCTTAGAGAGAATGTTTTCCAGTTTTTCCTTTCCAACAAGCTCAATGGGACGGTTTTCTGCAAAGCCGGATGCAGAACTTGTAAAGCCTGCAGAAGCACAGACAATTGCCTTTGAACAGTTTTTCTGCTTGCTTAAATCGAGGAACTGGCGGATGGCAGAGTCTTCAATTGCATCGGTATCACGGCTAAAAATCACAAGGAACATCTGTTTGCGTACGTTCATCCAGTCGTCTTTTTTCTGTTCGGTACAGAGCATGAGACAACCCCATTTTTTTGATTCAATTGTCTGGGCTGCCATGCTGAATCCGCTGAGTGCGGCTTTTTTACAGATTTCAATAAATTCATCCTGTGAACAGGTCAAAAACTCTTTAAGTGAGTCGTTTGACTGCAAATCGCGGTATTCGGCGAGTTTTGCGGAAACATCACGGAATGAATGGTTATGCTGGTAAACAATCTGCCACTGTTCAATAGCCTTGTCGATGTCGCGGTTGCGTTCGTAGCAGGCTGCAAGGAAGTACCTGGCATACAGTGTTTCAGAAGAGTTTTCGTCTTTTGATGCTTTTACGGCACGGTCAAATTCAACTAGCGCATTGTCTGTGGAATTTGCCATCATATAGCAGGAACCTCTTTCAAGGAGGGCTCTCTGTTTGAACTCAGGGTCACGGAGGGCTTTTTCAAAAGCGTTTACGGCTCCCGGATAATCCTTGTTTTCCTTGAGAATTTTTCCAAGATAGTAATAAGAAGAATAAGTTTCAGGACTCATGCTGATTGCAAGGTCGATTTCTTTTTTAGCTTCTACAAACTGTTTTGAGCGGAAAAGCAGGAGTCCCAGTGCTGCATGTGCCTTAACGTGGCGGCGGTTGAACTTAATTGCTTTCTGGTAAAAACCCAGGGCTGATTCAGTGCGGCCTTTCTGTTCGTAGATTTTACCGCAGTTGAAGAAGTTTTCGGCATTTGTTGGTTCAAGTTTTGTGAGAAGGAGGAATTCTTTTAATGCGTCATCTGCCTGATTGAATTTTAAGTAAAGCTGTGAAAGCTGCTTTCGGAATTCAACTTCGGGAATCTGCTGGTCAAAGATTGCGTTCTGGTTTACAACCTTGTATTCCATAAGTGCAAGTTCGTTCTTTTTGTCTGCAAGATAGGCTTTTCCAAGATAGTAGTGTGCAAGATAATCACGGGGATCTTTTGCAATCATGGCCTTTGCCATTTTCTGGGCGGCAGCGTATTTGCCCTGTTTGATGAGTTTTACGATTGAATCCAGCTTTTTAGGCTGCATGAGAGATTTAATAATTGCCCAGGCTAAAAAACATACACCGACAGCAAGAATTGCGATTACCATTAGCTGAATCGGATTATTCATTTAAATTCCCCCGAAGATATAACTACTCTTAAGGATAATCATTTAGATTGAATCTGTCAAACCCGCACCTTATTTTGAATTCAAACTTATGTATTTTTGTGCGATAATTAAATTATGAAAAGAATTTTTTATTTATTTGTTGCGGCAGTTCTTTTATCCTCAAACGGTGTTTATTCTCAGGCAAAAAAATCATTGATCGAAAAAAGCAAAAAGGCAAAAACTGCTTCTTCTAAAAAAGTCCAGAAAGAAGAAATTCCCATTGTTTATAATGAAGACTATGAAAAGGCGGAAGAGTTCTATACCCTCAACCAGCCCAAAGAAGCAATTCCCCTCTACGAAAAATGCATTGAAGAACCAAATATCAACCCGGCAATTTACATTCACCTTGGAGTTGCCTACTACCAGACCGGAGATTTTACACGGTCCTTTGCCTGCTGTGTAAAAGGCCTTTCAAAAAGCAATACGGATCACAAAATCCTTGCTTACAATGCAGGAAACTCAGCCTACGCGCTTACAAACTTTGCCCGCGCCGAAGCAAGCTATACCCTTGCCATAAAAGAGGACGAAAACTTTGCGCCTGCTTATTTGAACCGCGCAAATGCCCAGCTCAGACAGGACCATCTTCAGGCCGCAAAAGACAACTACATCAAATATCTTGAACTTGATCCCCAGTCTGAACAGAGAAGTGAAATCGAGCGCCTCCTTGCACTCTTGGAAGCAGAAATCATTCGCCGTGCAAACGAAAAGCCCGAATTAATCAGCCTGGACGAAATGAACGTTAAAAATTCAAGTATTATCCGCGCCGAAAACACGGAAGAAAAGGTAAATTATGAACTTCCGGTTTATAAGGTTGAAGAAGATTCAGTTGATGAAGAACTTGTAAAATTCGAAGTGCCGGCACTTCCGCCGCAGCCTGAGCCGGAGCTTGCAGAAGTTCCGGAAGAGAGCCGCGTTGAAGATGATTATGTGGCTTCAAAACCTGTTGTCCAGGAAAAAGAAGTTCCTCAGGAAGAAGCAGTTGATAAAGAACTCATGAAGCCTGTGGAAGTTGCTGTTCATGAAGAAAAGGCTGCTTTTGAAGCCTTTGTTGACGAAGAATTGAAACCTGATAGCGGCGTAAAATTTGCCGAAGAAAAAACAAGGCTTGAAGAAGTGGGTGACGACTTAAAGGACGTGCCTGATGCAGTTTACACTCTCAGTGCGGGCAAGCTTACTATTTTGAATACCCGCCCGGGATTTTCTCCTAATGCGGAAGACATAAAGCTCAGAAGGCAGACATTTACAGTCAGCGCTACAGACAGTAAGAATGTTTCATCCTATGTGTTTGAAATCGTTGATGAATACGGAAATGTCGTAAAGACGATGAAGGGCAAAAAGTTTAATTCACAGCTGGCCTGGGACGGAAAGGATGATAACGGAAACATCACTGAAGGAAAGTTCACCCCGAGGATGAAAATTCAATATAAAACAGGCGGTTCGGTAACTGCTTCCGGCAAGCCTTTTGTATGTGCGACAACGATTACCCAGCCGCAGATGATTATATCACCTGAAGACTTTTCTCCGGACGGTGACGGTGTAAATGATGTGTTGAAAATCGACATCAATCCTGAATCCGTTGCAAATGTTGAAAAATGGAATTTTGAAGTTAAACAGGACAGTAATGTCATCTATTCAAAAAACGGAAGCGGAAAACCTGATAATTTTGAATGGGACGGAAAAACCTCTGACGGAAAGTTTGTAAAGGAAAAGGACGAACTTGAATATGAGATGACTGTCAGGGATGCTTATGATCAGAGTTCAACACTGAAAGGAAAGTTCAGCGTAAAGCGTTCTGCAAAACCGAAGGAAGTTGCCAAAAAAGTTGAAATTTACGCACATGACGACGGAACAATCGATATTGCAATTCCCACACTTTCATTCAAGATTAACAGCGCCGAACTGATTAACAACAGCAAAAACAACGAAACTCTGGAAACCGTTTACAATATCCTGATTGACGAAAATTACGAGCAGTATAAGGTTATAATTACAGGCTACGTTAACCCTGACGGGGAGGAGTGGACAAAAGAAGAAAAACTGCTCGCCCTGAACCGCGCAAAATCAGTTGAAGAATTCCTCTTGAAGCGGGGAATTCCAAAGAACCGTCTTATAGCAAAAAACGGTGACGGTAAAACGGAAAATAAAGAATACAACCGCCGCGTAGAATTTTTGCTTACAAAATAAACACTGTAACTAGCGGGTGCGGCGGACACGGGCAAAAAGCTGCTCTTTTGTCAGAACGGTCCAGACCGGCCGTCCGTGAGGGCAGTGGGGGTCAGTGAGTGTGAGCGCTTTTTTTGCAAGAGAACTTGCGGCATCGCGGTCGAGAATGTTTCCGTCCTTGATTGCGGCCTTGCAGGCAGTCATTGCAAGCACTGAATAAAGAATTTTTTCCGGACTTTCCATATTCTTTATAATCGCTTCTTCAAGTTCCTGCTGGGTGCTTGTGCAGCGGGATGGAACCGTATAAAACTCAAATCTGCCGTCGCCGAGGCTTTTTCCTTCAAAACCGTGCTGTTTTAAAAGCGGCAGGGATTCAATAAGTCTCTGTTCATCTTCTTTTTCAGTTTGAATTTCAAAAGGAATTAGAAGTGACTGGGTTTCAGCAGGCCCTGCCATGAGATTGTCAAACAGAATGCGTTCGTGGGCGGCGTGCTGGTCGATAAAGTAAATCGTGTCGTCCACCTGGGCAAGGAGAAAGCAGTCCAGGGCGGTTCCAAGAAAAATAAAGCCGTCGCTGTCTTTTTTGTTGAATTGTTCAGACTGTCCTGTCTGTCCTGCCTGTCCTGCCTGTCCGGTGTATTCTGGCTGTTCAATTTTCTGCGTGTTTTCCGGGGCAGAAATAACCGGTCTTTCGGAACTCAGCGCACTTTCTACGAGGCTTGAAAGGTTTTTTGGCTGTGGAGTTTTTTCGTAATCAAAAAACTTTGAGCGCAGTGAGCCTGTGCCGGATGTGCCGAAACTTCCTGCAAATGTCGGGCGTGGTTCTTCTTTTATTTTAATATCCGGAACTGAATCAAAATTAAAGCCGCTGACTCTTTCTTCCTGTAAAAGCTGTTTCTGAAGGTTTTCTTCGTCCCTCGATGATTTAATTCCAAGTGCGCGGAAGTGATCTGTTACGGTTGAACTAATTCCGTGGTGAAGCTCTGCCGAATCCTTGAAGCGTACTTCTTTTTTAGCCGGGTGAATATTAAAATCTACCTGGGACGGATCCATCCGGACAAAAACTGCTGCTACCGGATGGGTTCCGTTGGGGAAAAATCCCTGGCAGCCGTATTCAATTGCCTGTAAAAGTGAATATTCCTGGACTCGTCTTCCGTTTACATAAACAAAGATGTTTTTTCTGTCATTGCGGTAAACGGAGGGGTCACCTATTACAAGTTCAAAACTCCAGTTTGAGCCCGACTGCTTTAATAATGAAAATAACTGCGGGCTTTCCTTTAATTCAAGGGCGTCGCAAAAGCGTTCAATGATATTTTCTGTCTGAGGAAGGTTCAGGCGTAACTGTCCGTCCACGGTAAGCCGGAAGGAAATGTCGGGGCGGGGGAGTGCTTTTTCTACAAAAGTTTCGCGGCACATTAAGTTTTCTGAAGCCGGGCGTTTTAAAAAGACGCGGCGTGCCGGAAAATTTTCAAAGAGACCTTCGCTTGTTACGATTGTTCCCTTTCCGTTTTGAACCGGTGCAATCTGTTCAAGGAGATGGTCTTCGGTGATGGAAGCGCTCATTTTCCAGGTGCCCGATGCAATTGTAAGACGGCTTACGGCTGCAATGGACGCAAGGGCTTCTCCGCGGAAGCCCAGAGTTGACAGGTTCATCAAATCGCTTGCCTGTTCGATTTTGCTTGTAGCGTGAGGGCGTGCGCAGTTTTTGAGATCTTCTTTTGTCATGCCCGAACCGTTGTCGCTGATTCGGATTTGACTGATTCCGCCGCCTGAGATTTCTACATTTATTGAATCGGCCCCGCTGTCCACAGCATTATCCATAAGTTCGCGGACGATTGCGTTAGGGCGGTCTATAACTTCTCCTGCGGCAATTTTTCTTGCAACTTCCGGACTGAGTGTTTTAACGGGACGGTGAGTTTTAGCCTGGCTCATTTTAGCTGTCTTGTCTTAATCCCTGATTCGGTGCCCCTGAACTTCCGGTTTCGGCATTTACGGCAGTAAATAAATCAAGTTCAGGTTCAACTGCCCTGCCTGAAGGACTTTCTTTTGCGCTTACAGGCTGATTCATGAGAATTTGAATCTTGCCTTCGATTTTCTGAAGGTCAACTTCGAGAGTTTTTGCAAGTTTGATGCCTTCTTCAAAATCTTTGAGCGCATCTTCCAGCGAGATGTCAGTTCGTTTTATATCGTTTGATAACTGTTCCAGCTTTGCAAGGTTTTCTTCAAATGTCATTTAATTCCCTCAAATCCTTTTTTTTATTGAATTACCTGAGCGTGGATTACTCCTTCTGCAGGTGTTATTTCCAGTGTTTCTCCCGCTTTGACATCGCTGCCTGAGCGGACAATTTTTCCTTCTGCATTTTTTACCATGGAGTATCCCCGGGCAAAAATTGTTGAAGGGCTTGCATTTTCCAGGACCGTTATATGCTGCTGAATCTGCTGTTTTATGTCCTTGAGTTTCTGCGTAATGTTATCCCTTAATGCCTGTCTTGCAGTTTCGTAGCGCATGGAAAGGGGCTCGTAGATTCCGCGGAAGCGTGTTTCCATCGCCTCCGGCTGAAAGCTGTTTATCAGGTAATGCATTTTTTCCGTTTTTTGCCTGATTGTCTGGTAAAGCTGTTCCTGATAATAATTAAGGTCATTTTTGATGTCCATAAGCTGAGGAACTGCACATTCGGCTGCCGCAGACGGAGTAGGCGCCCGGTAATCTGCTGCGTAGTCGCAGATTGCCCAGTCAAATTCGTGCCCAACGGCGCTGATAACCGGAATTTTACTTTCTGCAACTGCCCGCACAACAATTTCTTCGCTGAACGGGAGAAGGTCTTCCAGGGAACCGCCTCCGCGGCCTACAATCAGTGTGTCACACATGTTGAATTCATTTGCAACCTTGATTTGTCTTGCAATTGACGGGGCTGCCTGGTCTCCCTGGACAACTGCCGGAAGAACTACAACGTTTACTGTGGGATTACGGCGTTTTGTAATCTGTAAAATATCCCTGAGGGCCGCCCCTGTGGAACTTGTAACCACACCTATGGTTTTTGGAAATGTTGGAATTTTTACCTTGCGGGATTCATCGAATAAGCCTTCTGCAAAGAGGCGCTTTTTTCGTTCTTCAAGAATCTGAAGAATGTTTCCGGCACCGCAGATTTCCATCTTTGTAATGTTAATCTGGTAGTTTCCCCGGGGAACATAAACTGTGATTGTGCCCGTGCAGCGGACTTTCATGCCGTCTTTTGGCACAAAATTGAGGTAGGCGGCACGCGTGCGGAACATTACGGCACTGATTTGCGATTGTTCGTCTTTTAATGTAAAGTATAAGTGACCGGTTGAATTAGGTCTGTAGTTTGAAATTTCGCCTTCCAGGGTGATATTTGTAAAAGTTCCTTCAAGAAGGTCTTTTACCGCAGTTGTGAGATTTGATACTGTAAAAACTGTGTCCGGATCCAATAAACTTTGTGACATAACTACAGACTGATTTTATACAATCGATTTATATTGTTCAATTACGGAGCCGATAATAAAAAGATGAAAAATTTAGTTATTCTTTTTGCAGGTATGGTTGACGGCAATCATTTATTGGAGAATGTTTTTGACGGTAAATGCGCCTTTGATCTCAGTCTTGAATGGGCTCTTTCCCGGAAAAACAGCGTAAAAACAGTTGTCCTGCTGAATTCAACAGGGGAGTCAGAAAAAATAATTGAACGCATTGGCGCAAATCCTGAAAAAGACCGGGTTGCGACCGTTAAAAAAGATGGGTGGTCCACTGCCGGTTTAATTGAACAGATTGCACTTTCATGCGAACAGTACAAGGCAGATTACGCGCTTTTTAGCTGGGCGGACTGTCCGTTTTTGAGTTCAAAACTTACGGACGAACTTATAAACACCCACGAAGAATACAAGGCCGAGTACACCTTTGCAGACGGCTATCCTTACGGCCTTGCTCCAGAAGTTATCGATAAGGGGGCTGCGCGCATCATAGGCGAACTTGCAGAAAATAACGAAAAATATACTGCTCCAGGCTCATGCACTCGCGATGCAGTTTTTTCCGTGATGAGCGGCGATATCAATTCCTTTGAAATCGAAACAATCCTTTCTCCAAAAGATTACCGCCTGTTCCGTTTTGAATTTGAAGCATCTTCAAAAGCAGGACTTATGCTTTGTAAAAACGTTTTTGACGCGGCAAAGGTGAGAAAAATTACAGCAGGTTCCGGCCTTGATCCGGTTGAATTCAGTGATCTTGCTTCAAAAACTTGCGGAGCATTAAAAACACTTCCTCATTATTACAATATTCAGATTTCTCCTTCATACAATACAAAATCCCTGTACAACCCTTATGACAAACTTTTTGCAGGAAAAAAACTTCCACAGATGAAACTTGACGAGTTCAGGAAACTTGTTAAAAAAATAAGTGATTTTTCGGAAACCGCCGTCGTAAGTTTAAGCTGTTTTGGCGAAGCGCTTTTAAATCCTGACTTTCTTAATATGGCAAAAGAAGTTCTTTCTTATCCGGGACTTTCCCTCCTTGTTGAAGGCGACGGACTTTTAATTACGGAAGAAATTGCAAAGGCCTTGAGTGAATATTCAAATCGTGTTTACTGGATAATCCAGCTTGATGCTGTAAACAGCCAGATGTATCAGAAAATAAACGGTCTCGGTGCCGACGAGTTTTCAAGGGCTGTGGCTTCCGTTTCACTTTTGCATAAGTATTTTAAGGGAAACGTTTATCCTCAGTTTACACGCATGAAGGAGAACGAAGAACAGCTTGAAGCATTTTACAGATTCTGGAAGGAAAAGG
>DLYJ01000107.1 GCA_003447785.1 Treponema sp. | reverse complement strand
TTCTGCCACACGGCATTTTTTTCCCCGTGCCGCGTCCTGTGGTACGGTTTTTTTGTTTATTGACTTTTTGAGGATTTGTGGTATATTTAAAACATAGAGGGAATCCACAGCACTGTGGCTCGCCTCTCTAAGCTTTTGTGAAAAGCCTATCCGAAGCTTCCAACTTAGCGGGTAGGCTTTCTTTTTGTCCTTTTTCAATGTTACTTGAAGAGGTTCAGTGCTGTAACAATCACTTACTAACCTCTTCCCGCTTAAACATCTGCTGACGTAAATGCGGCGGCAGGTTAAGCCGGAAACTTTCCCCGTGCCGCGTCCTGTGGTGCGGGGATTTTTGTTTATTGACTTTTTTAGGATTTGTGGTATATTTAAAAGCAGAGGGGGAATCCACAGCACTGTGGCTCGCCTCAGTAGGTTGTAGAAGCCTACCCAGACTTTTGCCGGTTGGGTAGGCTTTATTTTTTACCTTTTACAAGAAAATCTTGAAGAAGTTGAGCGCATCTATAATTAAGCCAATAATCGCAATACAAAGCATTGCTCTTTCGTACTTCGTCATATCTGCGCAGTCCTCCCATTCATTAAAATGAGAGGCAAGCCACCCTGTGCTATGAATTCCCAATAGGATTATTTTAACTTGAAAAATTATTACTTGTCAATAACTACTTTATAACCGTCTAGTAGCGTATGGCCATGGGCTTAAGTAAATGCCCGGTAGATAAATCCGGAAACAATCCCTGTGCCGCTTCCTGTGGTGCAGGGATTTTTGTTTATTGACTTTTTGAGGATTTGTGATATATTTAAAAACATAGAGGGAATCCACAGAGGTGGCTTGCCTCCTTTTAGTATTTTAGAAAAGCTTACTCAGAGTTTGCGACCTGTGGGTAAGCTTTATTTTTTTTACCGTTTCAATATTTATTTGAAAAGGTTCAGCGTACATACAATTAAACTTAGTAAAGCAATTACAAGCATTGCGATTTCATAAGTCTTCATGCTGTACGGTCCTCCCCATTCGTTGGAATAAGGAGGCAAAGCCACCCGGACTGTGGTATTCCCAATAGTTTAATTTTAGGTTACAAGTTTATACTTGTCAATATTCAAGTTTAATTTTACTAGATGATTTATCCATAAAGGTGTTTTATCCTAAAAAAGTGAGCACCATCGCCTATAATGACAGTCCGAAGTACAAACGCCGGAAACAATCCCTGTGCCGCGTCTTGTGGTCCGGGGATTTTTTTCATGCTATAATATTCCTATGAAAGACATCTTCTTTGCGGCTGCGCTTGTGGGCGCCTTATCCCTTTTATCATGTACGACAACTTCTGCCGGGGGCTCGGATTCCAATCGTGAGTCTGTTTCTCCGCCGTTTTCTGTGGCGAGCGGGCTGTTCAATCAGGCGTCTTCCAATACGCTCGGACTTTCTGAGCCTGCAGGTCTTGAAACTGTCACAATCTGGAAGCCGTTTGAATCGGGCGATCATTTTTGCAACGGCGTTGTGATGACTTATTTTAACGGTTTGTACTATGCTCAGTGGCAGAGTTCGGCGGAGGGAGAAGATGAACCGGATACTCACGTTGTATATTCAACAAGCAGGAATGCAATAAACTGGAGCGAGCCGGTTGAATTGTGCCCGGCGACTTCGGATACTTACAGATCTTCGGGCGGATGGCATGTAAACAATAATACTCTGGTTGCCTTCATTAACGAGTGGCCCTATAAGAAGAGTCTGCGTACTGGCAGTGCTTTGTATATGACTTCGACTGACGGAACTACCTGGTCTGACCCCGCCCCTGTGATGATGAAAGACGGCAGCAGGATGAATGGTGTTATCGAACAGGATATTCATTCAATCAGTACAGGAAGGCTTGTTTGTGCAGCGCATTTTAGTCCGGGCCTGTATGTGTGCCCGGTTTATACGGACGACCCTTCCGGCGTGGCAGGCTGGGTTAAGGCTGATTTTAAGTGCGAGAATATAGGTGACACTTCCCGGGAAATGGAACCAAGCCTATTTGTTAATTCTAGCGGACAAATTGTCATGATTTTCCGCGATCAGAATTCTACTTTTTATAAACTGGCCGCTGTGAGCGCCGACAACGGGGCTGTATGGAGCAGGGCTGTTCTGACCAACTTTCCGGATGCGCGTACCAAGCAGAGCGCAGGTAATTTTGCCGACGGAACAAGTTTTATGGTGGGAAATCCTGTAACAAACAAATTGAGAAGCCCTCTTGCCGTTGCCCTGAGCAAAGATGGAATTCAATTCAAAAAAGCCTTTCTTCTTAAAAGCGGGGCAAAGCTGACTGAGCCGGTATATGCAGGAAATGCCAAGCGTTCAGGCTATCATTATCCAAAGTCTTTTGTTCATGACGGGTACCTTTATGTTACATATTCCGTAAATAAAGAAGAAGCCGAACTTGTCCGCGTTCCTATTTCTCAATTGATCGGTGCAGAATAAACGAAAAGAAGATTTAGATTGTTCCCTTGGTACTTGGGATTTCGCCGTTGCGCCGCGGATCGATTTCTGCGGCGCTTCGGATTGCGCGGGCTGCGGCCTTGAATAAACCTTCAATTTTATGGTGGTCACTGCGTCCCCGAATTGTATCAAGGTGAATATTGCATTTTGCGTTTGCGGCAAATCCCTGCCAGAAGTCTTCAAAACAGTCTGTCTGGAAAAGATACTGCTTTCCGTTCTCGTCTACGCATACCAGGGGCTGTCCGTCGAGTTTTGCGTTGCATACACAGAAAGGACGGCCGCCAAAATCTACTGCAACCTGTTCTTTTTCTTCGCCTGCTTCGATTGAATCAAAATCAACTCCGCATCTCAAAAGGCTTTCGTCCATAGGGTAGATAAAGTAGGCGCTCCGGGTGATTCCGGCACAGTTGCCCAGAGCTTTTGCAAAGCAAAGACCGAGTGCGATTCCTGTGTCTTCGATAAGGTGGTGCTGGTCTACATCCAGGTCGCCTTTAATTTGGCCTGATAAATCGAACATTCCGTGTTTGCAGAATGAATTGAGCATGTGGTTAAAAAAGCCGATGGGGTTTTTTACGTTACACTTTCCCGTACCGTCAATGTTGAGGGTAAGTGAAATCTGTGTTTCTTTTGTATTTCGTTCAACTGTGGCTGTACGCATTATGGCATTACCTTGCGAAGTTCGTATTCAAGAATATCTGTTGCACCGAGCTGCTGAAGTTTTGGCAAAAGTGTGGGAACTTCGCTCTTTTTAACTGCAATTTTTACTGCATAACCGTCGTCCCCAAAGAGTGGGCTTACTGTCGGGCTCTTCATTGAAGGAAGTCCTTTTACCAGAGCGTCAAACTTGTCCTTAGAAACGTTCATTTCCAGCATAACCTTTGAACGGGCGTTGAGAACTGCCTGAAAGAGCATCTTTAATTCAAGAATTTTCTGCTTTTTCT
>DLYJ01000255.1 GCA_003447785.1 Treponema sp. | reverse complement strand
GGATTTTTCTGCAACAGTGTTACGGAACCGCTGTCCGGGGCAAGGCGTCCGCTTGCGAGCATTAAAAATGTAGTTTTTCCGCAGCCGTTCTGGCCGACTAAACTTATAAACTGACCGCCCGGCAGACTGCCGCTGAAGTGTTCAAAAACCGGTGACGGAATACGCTGGTTTCCGTTTTCGTCAAGGTCGCCTTCCACAGGAGGATATGTAAAGGATACGTCATTAAATTCAAGAAATTCCATAAGATGAATAATAATCAGAATTGATAAAAATGGCTATATCCCGTAAAATTGAATTTATACAGTCCCGACATCTCTATTGTCCGGGCACGCTTTAAAAGGAGATTAAAAAATGACATCACAAATGGTGGCGCAGATTATTGCGTTCGTTTTGTATCTTGGCATGATGGTCTTTATTGGACTTAGAAGTGCCAAAGGAAATAACTCGGCATCTGACTTCTTCCTTGGTGGACGTAAAGTTGGTCCCTGGGTTACTGCATTGAGTGCAGAAGCATCTGACTCTTCAGCATGGCTTTTGATGGGACTTCCGGGACTTTGTTATCTCGGTGGATTTAAAGAGACTTTCTGGACTGCAATCGGTCTTATCGTCGGAACATATCTTGCATGGCTTTTTGTTGCCAAGAATCTCCGCAAATGTTCAATCGCATTTGATGATTCAATCACAATTCCTGAATTTTTAACTAACCGTTTTAAAGACAAGAGCCACGTTTTAACCATCGTGTCTGTATTCTTTATTGTAGTATTCTTTACAATTTATACTGCTTCGGGCTTTGTTGCCTGTGCAAAACTCTTCCGCTCAGTATTTGGTCTCGACTGGAATGTGGGACTTCTCATCGGATTTGTAATCATTCTTTCCTACACAATTATGGGCGGTTACAAAGCTGTATGTACAACTGACTTTGTTCAGGGTGCACTTATCTTTGTAGCATTTGTTGCTTCCGGAGTAATTATTGTCTGGGCTGCCGGCGGTGCTGAAAACGCTGTTGCAAGCGTAAACGATTTTGCTGACCGCGCTGTAAACGGTGACTTTGGTGAAACTTTCAAGGCTAAGTTCATCGGAAACAAATCATTCAGTGCAATGTCTGCCGTTTCTGCCTTTGCATGGTGTCTCGGATATTTTGGAATGCCGCATATCATCATCCGCTTTATGGGATGCCGTTCTAACAGAGAAATTACAACTGCACGCCGTGTAGGTATCGTATGGATGATTATTTCTTATGTCGGAACATTCATCATCGGTACAGTTGGTACTGTTTACCTGTTGAAATATGGAATTCTGCTTGGTGCAGATGCCGGCGAAGTTGCTCTTGAAGGCGTAAAAGTTCTTGGTGCCGGAACACAGGAAGCCGTATTCAGCGAAACAATGCTGCGTATGTACCCTGCATTCATCGCCGGAATCTTCCTCTGTGCAATTCTTGCAGCCGCAATGTCTACAGCTGACAGCCAGTTGCTCAGTGCTTCTTCTGCCATCGCTCAGGACATTTACAAGGGAATTATCAAAAAGGATGCTGACGAAAAGAAGGTTCTCCTCGTAAGCCGTATTTCCGTATTTGTTGTTGCAATTCTCGGACTGCTGCTTGCATTGAATCCTAACAGTTCAATCTTTAACCTTGTATCATTTGCATGGTCGGGATTTGGTGGAACTTTCGGACCGCTCATTCTTCTGGCTTTGTACTGGCGCAAGGCAACTGCTAAGGGTGCCGTTGCAGGTTTGATTGCCGGCGGTGTAACAGATGTTGTATGGCATTACCTGCCTGCTTCTGTCTGTTCAATCTTTGGTGTATATGAAATCCTTCCTGCATTCATCATGTGTCTCGTTGTTGCTGTTGTAGTTTCTCTCTGCGACAAAAACAAGGACCCTGAGATGCTCAAGGAATTTGATAATTATAAAAGTATGAAAGACTAATTTTCTTAAGGCGGGTGCTCTGGTGCCCGCCCTTTTTTAAAAAGAGGTGCTTTAATGAAACTTACTGCAAAAATTTTGACCGGAATGCTTGCTGCTTCGCTCGTGTTTGCGATGGCAGGATGCAAGAACAGTGACGACGAACAAAAAAGCGAACCTGTCGCTGTTGTAACAGAAACAGACGGAACAACTACGCTTAATCTTCAGGAAGGCAAGACAGGCTTTGTAAGTACAGAAGGTAAGGTTAGTTCTGACTTCGTGGGCTATACAGGAAGCGGTTATATCGATAATCTTGGTGCCGGTGCAACAATTGTTTATACAATCAGCGCCAAGGCAACAATTACAAATGCAAAAATTGCAATGGTTTATGCAAACTGGGAAACAACAGGTCGTGACCGTGCTGCCCTCGTTTATGTAAATGATATCTGTATAAACGAAAACAATCCGATTCCAATGCCTTATACATTTAAAGGCAATAAGACGGATGATTCAAAAGAAACTGTTGCAAAACGCTGGCAGACTTCCTCATGGCTTACAGGTGTAACTCTGAACGCAGGTTCAAACACCGTTATGCTTACCGGTGCTCCTGCCGGAAAATACGGTTCATACGAGGTTACTGAAAGCCAGAGTGGTATGATGAACAATATCGACTACCTTATCGTAAACGGTAAAGATATTGATTATGGTACTGACACAACTCCTCGCTATGCATATACATTCAGCTCTGAAAATGAAAAGGGTGGTTCTGTAGCTTCTACACTTGCAGCAGGTTCACACAAACAGGGCTCTTCAGTTACTGTAACTGCAACAGCAAAGGACGGCTGGACATTTGAATGCTGGTCAGACGGTGCAACAGCCAACCCTTATACATTTACAATTGAAGCGGCAACAGATATACAGGCACACTTTATCCCGACTGGTACAACTGTACCGGCAGGACTTAAAGGATATGCTACAATCACAAATAATGACGGTGCTGCTTATACAATTACAGGTGGTGCAGGCGGTTCAACAATCAACATCACTTCTTATGCAGACACTGTAACTTATGCAGAAAAGCTTGCAGGAAACGATCCATATATCGTAAAAGTTTCAGGAACCATTACATATGCGACAAGTAAAAAATGTAACCTTGGTTCAAACAAAACTGTATATGGTGACCCTGAAAATCAGGGACGCTTTAAGAACGTTCAGCTGAATGTAAGCGGTGACAACGTAATTATCCGCAATATGATGTTTGGTGAAGTTATCGCATACGACGGACAGTCTTACTCAGGAGAAGCAAACGATGCCCTCGGTTTGAGCGGTTCACAGCACGTATGGATTGACCACTGTGAATTCCAGTCACATCTGACACCACAGTTGAATGACGGTTCAACTCCACCTGCAGTTAGTGATGAAAAATTTGCAAAAGACTTCTACGACGGACTTCTGGACATGAAGAACGGATGCAGCTGGGTAACTGTTTCTAACTGTTACTTCCATGACCACTGGAAAGCATTCCTCTGTGAATCTAACAGTGATGAAAAATCAGCTGCTCTTGGTAAAACTATGCGCTTAACATTGTACGGAAACCTTTTTGAAAATATTTATTCACGCCAGCCGAAATTCCGCTGGGGTAAAGCACATATTTTCGGCAATGCTTATGTAGAAAATGCTTCAGAAACTCAGGGCGAATCTAACTGTATTGATGTTAACGCCGGTGCAGAAGTTCTTGCAGAAGGCAACTACTTTGAAGGGCTTAAAAATGTAATCGGTAACTTTACAGAAGATTCAATGGGTGAAAGCTGGAGATACACAAGTACTAACGTGACAAAAAGCTGTAATAACACTCCGTCTCCAGGAACATCTAAATTCTCACCGGCATATACTTATGATGCTGTAAGTAAGGGAGCCTTGATTTACGCAAAGATGAAGAACGGTGAAGCAACAGGCGCTGAAAACCCGACAGCAGGTGTCGGTATTTTGACAGCATCTGACTTGCAGTAAAATAATTTGTCCCGGCCCCGCGTGGCCGGCACATGACAAAGGGTCCGCTTAATCGCGGGCCTTTTTTTTTAATTTGTACCGAATGATTTTTTCCACTGGCGGCGGAGCATGGGAAGTTCGTAGACGAGCATCATTACCCAGCCGGCAAGGCAGGCCCATGCAACGCCGTTTACTGCGTGAACTGCATATGCGCCGCCGTGCATTTTCTGGTAGAGCGCTACAAGCACATAACTGAAGATTACGCGGAAGATTATCTGGGTTGTTGTGGCAACAACGGTAACCTGCATGTGACCCATTCCGCGGAAAAATGACTGAACGCCGTTTGTAATCGCAGGAAAGATATATAAAAGGGACATTATCAAAAGATAGTCCTTTCCAAGTTCAATTACGCCCGGTTCTGAGTGACCCGCAAAAAGTGTAATCAGCGGTGTTCTCAGGGTAAATACAATCAGACTGATAAAAAATCCATAACAGATTTCCAGCAGCATGCCTCTTTTAAATCCGCTCTTTTCCCGCTCTTCATTTTTTGCGCCGCGGTTCTGGGCGATAAAGGTGGTGATTGTGTGTCCGATATTCTGGGTGGGCTGATAGCAGAAATCGTCGATTTTTGTGCCTGCGTTAAATGCGGCAATTGAATCTGTTCCGAGGGGATTGACCGAACTTTGAATCAGAAGTTTTCCGATGTACAAAACAACCTGTTGAAGGGCTGTGGCCCAGCTGTAATTTACTGTCTGTTTTACAAGGGAACGGTCAACTTTGAATTCAGCAGGCTTAACGGCAAGGACCGGCTCTTTGAGGTAAACATAGCCTATGCACAGAAAGCAGCTTACTGCCTGGCTGAAGATTGTTGCAAATGCGGCTCCTGTCATTCCAAGACCGTAAATTGCCACAAGAACATAATCTAGAATTCCATTTAAAACTGCGCTGACGGCAACACAGATAATCGGTGTACGGCTGTCGCCCACGGCTCTGAGTGTTGATGCAAACACATTGTAAAAAAAGGTGAATATAAGGCCGGTAAAAACAATGCGCAGGTAGCGGGATGTGGGTTCAATAAGTTCGCCCGGAGTGCGGATAAGAAAAAGGATCTGCTTTACAAAGATAAAACAGAGTGTGCTGACAAAGAGCGTAAATATAAAACCGATTGTGATTGTGGTGCTGATTTCTTTTTTGAGTTTCTTTTCGTCATGGGCGCCGTAAAATTCACTCATTAAAATTCCAGCACCGAGACAGATTCCAACGATAAAGAAAATCATGATGTTCATAATCGGGTTTGCAATTCCTGCGGCGGCAAGACTTACCTTACCTGCAAAACGGCCGAGGATAATGGAATCCACGGCGTTATAGGTCAACTGAAAAAAGTTTCCTAAAATCAAAGGAATTGCGTAACTGATTAAATGGCCCGTAACCGGGCCTTTGGTCATGTCTTTCATTATTTAGACAGTTCTTCCGAGCGCTTTGTTGCGGCTGTAACTGCGTGGATGGCGGCATTTCTGAAACCGTCCTGCTCGAGGGCGGCAACGCCTGCGATTGTGGTTCCGCCCGGTGAACATACAGCGTCCTTGAGAACTGCTGGAGCCTTTCCTGTCTCAAGAACCATCTGAGCGCTTCCGTAAACGGTCTGGGCTGCGTATGTGTAAGCCTGTGCCCGCGGCATTCCGTTGAGCACGGCGGCATCAGCAAGGGCTTCGATAAACATAAATACAAAGGCAGGACCGGAACCTGAAATTCCTGTAACGCAGTTCATGAGCTTTTCGCCCACAACTTCGACACGGCCTGTGGATTCAAGAAGGGTTTTTACTGTTTGAAGATTTTTTGAATCAGCACCTTCCATTGCACAAAGGGCTGTCATACCGCTTCCAATCTGAGCCGGCATGTTCGGCATTATGCGGAAAATCTGCGATGTTTCACCGCCGCAGTATTGATTCAACTGATCTAAGGTTACACCTGCTGCCATTGAAACGATAATTGTATTTTGAACGATGCTGTCGGAAATTTCTGCAAGAACCTGTTTGATGTAGGCTGGCTTTACTGCCAGAAAAATGATATTTGCTTCCTGAGCGGCTTCGTCGTTTGTTGAACAGGCATTAACGCCGGTCTCGAGGGCAAATTTCTGTGCAGATTCAAAATGTGCTGCACTTACATAAATTGATTTTGGGTCCATGATTGTGCAAAGTCCGCGGACAATTGCACCGCCCATGTTACCACAGCCAATACAGGCGATATTAAACTTTTCCATAGGGTTATTTTAGTAAAATGCGCTTTATGTATCAATAATCACGGGGACTCTGAATAAAATTCACAATTTAAATAGAATTAAACTTTATAAATTTGAAAATCCCTGCCAGGTTAATTATAATTAAAACAGTTTGAAAGAAGAATTTAATAATGCAACAGAAAAATTAGATTATCTCACTCATCTATACGAGCGGTCGGTCATTGAAGAACTTGCGCGTAATCGTATTCAACAGAAAAAAGCTTTTTCTTTACTTTTAATCGATGTTGATAATTTTAAAAACGTTAACGACGGTTACGGTCATGCTGTCGGCGATAAAATCATTGTAGCTGTTGCAAATAAGTTAAAGGAAGCAACCGGTGACAACGGGCTTGTGGGACGCTTTGGCGGCGATGAATTTATGATTGTTGTTCCAAACATCACCGAATACGAAGAAATTTGGCAGTTTTGCCGCGACCTTTATAAGAGCTTTGACGGACTTTCGGTTCCAGAATATCCAGACATTGTTATAACTATCACAGTGGGACTGTCCCGCTTTACAATAGACGGCGACAATTACGAAACTCTTTTTGAAAAGGCTGATAAGGCTCTCTATCGCGGAAAAACTAAGGGACGCGGCTGTTTTATCATTTACCTGGACGAAAAGCACAAGGACATCAAGCTGCTTTCGAGTAAAGATGCGGCGGTAAACTCAATGCAGCTCCACAACCAGATTTTTAAGATTTTAACAAGAAGAAATAACCTGTCTCAGTCGGTTCCCGCTCTGTTAAAGTTTTTAAGCACATATATGATGATTGACCACCTTGGGATTCAAGGAAAGTCAAAACTTCTGTTCTCGGTAATTTATCCGATTTCAAAAATCAAGGAATTCAAGTGGATTGATAATTCATTAATTTCGCCAAATATAAGCGAATCGATGGGAACTTTCTACGTAAACGAAATCTTTAACTGGAAACTTGCCGGCCAGGAAAAAATGCGCGATGCAGCGGATGAACAGAAAATCGCCGCATTCTGTTACACGGAAATATCTTACGGAAAAACTGTGTACGGTTACCTCCGCGCAGACACGGGAGAGCCCCGCATCTGGCAGAACGGCACGATGGATCTGCTCATAACCTGCGCAAAGGCTATCGGGATGATGCTCCACGAAGCAAAACTGGAAATTGATGATTTAGCTTAAAATTACTGTGCTGTAAACAGAGTTCCGTGCTCGGTGCCGTTTGCAAGGTTCAGGAGAACATTTTCTTTTGAACCGTTAGCCAGTACCAGAGGAATTCCATAAACCGTAGTTTTTTCTGCAGCCTGAATTTTTGTTTCGATTCCGCCGGTGCCAAAAGCGTTTGTTTCGCCGATGGTAATTGATTTTCTTAAAGCCGAGATATCTTCAACAACTTCTATCAGTCTGGCATTTTTGTTTGTCTTAGGATTGTCCGTGTAGATGCCGTCAATGTCACTGAACAGGATGAGCATATCGGCGCTCCACAAAATTGATGTGAGGGCAGAAAGGTTGTCGTTGTCGCCGATTGAAAATTCATCTGTGGAAACCGAGTCATTTTCGTTGATGATTGGAACTACACCTTCGTCAACAAGTGTAAAAAGTGTATTGCGGATATTTAATGAACGGTTGTTGTTTTCAAAATCTTCTTTGGTCAAAAGAAGCTGTCCGATATGAATACCGTTTTCTGCAAAGGCTTTGCGCCACTGGCTCATAAGTTCAACCTGGCCGATTGAGCAGAGAGCCTGCCGGAAGTGAAGGTCCTTTTTGCGTGCCCATTCCTTTAATGTAGAAACGCCTGAGACCTGGGCGCCCGAAGAAACAACTACAATCTGTTTGCCCTGGTCAATCAGGGATTTGCACTGGCGCGCAAAGTCTGCCATGAACTGAGTGTTCTGGGTTCCGTCTTCTTTTGACAGAGTGTTTGAACCGATTTTAATAACTATTTTTCGAGAAGATTTGAAAGCATCCTGTATTGTCATAGGTTTAGTTTAGTGAAAAACAGGATGGAATACAAGAAAGAAGCAGAAAAGACGCCTTATCGTAT
>DLYJ01000206.1 GCA_003447785.1 Treponema sp. | reverse complement strand
GACACCGCCAACGGCGACGCCCGTTCCCTGCTGAACGCCCTGGAACTTGCCGTGGAAACAACCCCGGAAAAATGGGAGCCTGACAACACAAATCCCATTCCTGCATGGGGAAGCAAAATCTACATTTCCAAGGAAGCGGCTGAAGAATCGATTCAAAAAAAGGTTGTTTTGTACGACCGCGACGGCGACTACCACTACGACATTATTTCTGCATTCATAAAATCCCTGCGCGGCCGCGACCCGGATGCCGCAATGTACTGGCTTGCACGCATGGTGCGCGCAGGCGAGGATCCGCATTTTATCTTCCGCCGCATGCTGATTTCTGCCTGCGAAGACACGGGGCTTGCCGATCCCTACGCAATCGCTGTCGTAACATCCTGCGCGGATGCCTTTGACCGCGTCGGTCTTCCGGAAGGCCGCTACCATCTGGCTCACGCAGCACTTTACCTTGCAACCGCTCCAAAATCAAATTCCAGCATGGCTTTTTTTGACGCCCTTTCATCGGTAGAAAAAGAAGATGCAGAAGTTCCGAACCATCTGAAGGACTCAAGCCGCGACGCGGAAGGCTTTGGCCACGGGGACGGCTATCTTTATCCCCATGCTTACCGCGATCACTGGGTTGCACAGCAGTATCTTCCGACAGAACTCGTTGGACGCGTTTTTTACACTCCCACAGACCAGGGCTACGAAGCCAAAATCAAGGACGAAGTTCTTTCACGCCGCGAAATGCAGATTTCCGCCATTCTCGAAGACATTCAGCCCGAAAAGCCGGATACAGGCGCATCCTGCGGAATGCATCCCCTTCCTCACTTTGCAAGCGACTTTAATAATCCAATCGGCGAATGGTGGATAAACAAAAATTTCAACACAAACACAACTGTCAAAAAAGAACAGTTAACATTCACCCCGAAAGATGACAGAAAGGAAAGCGCCCTGAACAAGGCAGACCGCTCATGGAGAGGACGGCTTGATTCAAACCGGGCTCAGGTTCTGACATCCATCCGGGATGCCATGATACAGCTTGCACAGTTGAGCCGCCACACACGAAGCCTCATCTGGAATGCGGACGACGGTCTTTTACTCTGGGATGTCAGCAGGAAAACTCCAGAAGGTGTAACAGCAGGTGTCTGCTCCGGTGAGCGGGGAATGCAGATTCTCGAACAGTACGGCCGGACTCTGGATGACCTGGACAGGCCGGTTCTGACACTCAGACCGCCTTCAAAGGAAAATTATCTGACTTCTGATGAATTCAATTCGGTTCTGGCAAACTACGCAGACAAGGGCATCCTTTTTGACCGCCTCTTTTTCCGTGACCCGTTCAACTGTCAGGACAGCGCAGATGTTCTTGCCTACTCCCTTGAACAGCTTCCCAAGGCAATTGTTCCTGACGGATTTACAGTTGTAATTTCCCAGAGAATTCCGGGCAAGGGTCAGCGCATCGGCGAACTTGTCCAGAACCAGATTCTCAATGAATCCACCCGGGAAGTATTTGACACAATCCTCAAAAAAATGGCCCTGGCAGAAAATGAATTCTTTACAAATCAGGACAATCCTCTTTTTGCATGGGACGAAAAATCAATCGCAAAGACTTTCTCGGACAAGGGTTTTGAAGTTAAATCCGCAAGCCGCATTATTACCGAAAAACGCCGCATTACGGAACAGGAAATCAACCGCTGGTTCGACACGGAAAATTCATCTTACGGAAGCGCCCTTGCAGTTCAGGTTGGAAATGACGATCTGCTCAAAATCAAAAACCTGCTTTTGAGTGCCGCAAATAACACGCTTTTTGACTGGAATACAACGATTGAGTTTATGACCGTTTCTGTGGTAAGATAAGCCGTCCGCAAAAGCGGATTTTATTGGATTTAACAGGAGATTCAAAATGAATTTTATCTTTTTAGGCCCACCGGGAGCAGGAAAAGGAACTTTGGCTAAGGAAGCCGCAAAAGCATACGGAATTCCACACATTTCTACAGGCGATATTTTCCGCGAAAACATAAAGAACGGAACTGAACTTGGCAAAAAAGCAAAGGCAATTATTGATGCCGGCGGACTTGTCAGTGACGAAATTACAATCGGTCTCGTAAAAGACCGTCTTTCACAGCCGGACACAAAGAACGGCTACATTCTTGACGGATTTCCAAGAACAATTCCTCAGGCAGAAGCCCTCGAAACATTTGCAAAAATCGATGCTGCCGTAAACTTTGACATTGCTGACGAAGCAGTTGTTGAACGTCTTGGCGGACGCGTTTGCTGTAAAGACTGTGGTCAGATGTACCACGTTAAGTTCAACCCGCCGAAGGTAGCAGGCAAATGTGACAAATGCGGCGGCGAACTTTACACTCGCGACGACGACAAAACAGAATCCATCCAGAACCGTCTTGTTGTTTACCGCAAGTCAACAGCTCCGCTTATCGACTTCTACAAGAGTAAGGGAAACCTCGTGGACATCGATGCCCGCCCAGCCCCTGAAAAAGTTCTTGAAGAATTCAAAAACAAGTTCTAATTATTCAAACAAAGAGTTTCAAGTGTCATTCCCGCGCTTCGACGCGGGAATCTTTTTTAACAGATTATCGGGAAAAAGTCCGGTAATGACAGAAATCTTACCGGCATCCTCTTTTTTTTTATTTTTTCCCTTTTTTTATCAGCATTTATGAATTACAATTAAAAATAACAGAAAGTTTTTGCCACGGAGCATTTATTATGAAAAAGATTCTTACAGCGACTTCAAACGATGTTATCATCACAACAGTTCAAAACGCATGCAAAAAGTACAGCGCTTATTTTGAAACCGACGTTTTTTCAGACACTGAACAAATCATTAACTACATTGATTACCAGATTCCGGAAATCAAAGTCATAGACTTTTCGGACGAGAAAGTTGATGCAAAAAGAATTCTCGCGGCAATCGACGGCGACCCGTGGCTGCATTACGGCGGAATCATCGCTGTCTGTCAGAATGCCCGAATGATAAGCGAAATTGAAGAAAAGAAAAATCCTAACATTGTTTCAGTTCAGACTGTAAAGGAATTTACAAAGCACTTTAACCGCCTTCTGCGCATTTTGTGGCAGAACCAGCAGTTCCTCTACACCCGGGGTATGCAGGACGTTATCGGCGGTCAGGAATCCGGCAGTTTTATCTGCGGCAACGACCCGATGGACATCCGCTTTTACACAAACTTCCTGGTAAGTTATCTGTATAATACAAACCGTATTTCTGACGAAGACCGCTTTAACCTTCAGATGACACTTATGGAACTTCTGACCAATGCGTTGGAACACGGAAACCTGGAAATTTCATACGAAGACAAATCCAAATGGATGAATCAGGGCGGCGACATTCTTCAGCTCATTGGCGCCAGAGCCGCAATGCCTCAGTTTTCAAACAGACGCATTTACATTTCCTACACAATCGGCAAGGTAAAAAGTGCATTCAAAATCAAGGACGACGGAAACGGCTTTGACTGGAAAACACGCCTGAACAAGGATACAACTACCGAGCTCCACGGCCGCGGAATCAGCCTTTCCCAGAGCATGGTTTCTGACCTTCATTACAATGACAAGGGAAACGAAGTTTCATTCGAAATTACAAATATCCGTAACACAGTCAACAACGTTCCGGGAATGTTAAAACCCTTCGATACTGTTTCGTATAAGGACAAGCAGGTAGTCTGCCGCCAGCACGAAGTAAGCAACGACCTTTACTTTATCGTAAGCGGCCGCTACGCAGTTTACTCAGGCCGCAAACTTATTTCTGTCCTGACACCAAACGATATGTTCATCGGAGAAATGGCATTCCTTCTCAACGACAGACGTTCCGCAACAATTCTCGCTGTGGGTGACTGCAAGCTGATCCGCATTCCTAAACAGGACTTTCTGTCATTGATTAGACGCAATCCGCATTATGGTATATTCTTATCAAAAATGCTTGCTCAGCGTCTTATCCGTCAGACAGATAAAACTCTTGAACTTGCAAATAAAATCAACGAGATTACAAGAGTAAACTGATTAAATGTCATTAAACTGCAACGAAATCGACCTCATTCTGCGCGAACTGGACATTGAAGGTTCATTCATCCAGGAAATCGTGCAGCCGTCTTTCAGTACCATTGCACTCTACACCTACAAGCCGGGCGTGGCAAAAACAGTTTTTGTAAGTCTCGCCGCCGGAGAGTGCAGAATTCACGAAGTGCGCCGGAAAATACCTAAAAATGACAAACCGTTGCGCTTTAATGAATTACTGCGTTCCAAAATAAAGGGCGCACGCATTACAGAATGCCGTCAGTTAGGCCACAACCGCATAATTGAATTAAAACTCTTAAAGCCGGCCCCGATTTTTATCATGCCGGCCGCAAACGAAAAATTTGCAGGCAAAAAAAAGAACGCCCCGGAAG
>DLYJ01000171.1 GCA_003447785.1 Treponema sp. | reverse complement strand
GCAATTATGATCATTTACCTCTTTTCAAAGACATTGAGCGTACCGCTGCGCCAGTTGACCGCCATAGTTAACGAAATCAACAACGGTAACTTTAACACCGAACTCTTCTCCCTCCTCAAGGAAGACGGAAAGGACGAAATCGGTGTCCTTGCAAAGAGTACAAAAAACGAACGCCAAATCCTCAATACATTCACCACACTTACAAACCGCGGTGTAACCGAAGCCATCATCAAAAAGCAGATTGACTTTAAGCCTCACCTCAAGGACATCACAATTTTCTTCAGCGATATCCGCGGCTTTACTGCAATCTCGGACGGCTTTAAAAAGCGTTTTGGCGGACAGTCAGCCGGCGAAATCATCAACTTTCTCAACGACTACATGAGCCGCATGGTAATGTGCATTCAGCTCACCGGCGGCACCGTAGACAAGTTTGAAGGTGACGCCATCATGGCCTGCTGGGGTGTTTTGCGCAACGACAGCATGGACTGGGAAGAACTTCCATATTCCTCTCCGGTGCGCGCACAAAAGCAGTTTATCCACGATCAGTACGTCTGCAGGGACGCCCTTTCTGCAATTACATCATGTATCGCAATGCGCTACGCCCTGATGAAATACAACAAGGACGCAGAAGCATTCACCGCCGCTCATGCCCATAACCCTAAAGCCCAGTACAAACCCCACATCAAAATCGGTGCAGGTTTAAACAGCGGCCGTGCAACTGTGGGCTTTCTGGGTTCAAAACATAAAATGGAATTTACATCCATCGGTGACGCAGTAAACTTTGCAAGCCGTGCAGAGTCTTCAAACAAGCCCTGCGGAACCGACATCCTGATTACAGAAGACACATACAACCTGCTGGCACCAAAATACATTAAATGTGCAAAAAACAATTACCGGATTGCACCTGAAAACCGGAAAAATGAAGTTATCGTTGAGCAGATTCCTGTTGAATTTGACGTTAAGGGAAAAGGAAAACAGCACTTTTATGGTGTCGTAAATATGCCGAACTTTGATATCCAGGCCTTCTTCAGCCGCGGAGATCCAAAGTTCCAGATTGATATGGACTGCGCCCGTGCAGCTGGAAGAAACGGACCAAAATCTTTAACCGAAGTCCGAAAGCTTCTTGGAATTGACGAACCTGATTTTATGAAGGTAGATTTAAATGCAGAAGAAAATAAAATTCAGGTCGCCGCTAATTGATTTTCTTGTAGTAGTTTTCTGTCTGTCAGTTTCAGGCTGTTTTATCTGGCTTTTCTGGCAGGATCTGAACAAAACTACAAGCCGGACCGACAAAGATGCAATTGCAACAATCTCATTCAAGCATAATATCGCCCAGAGAAAGTATGCGGACCGCATCGTGTGGGAACGCGTCCAGCAGAACACCCCTCTCTACGACAACGACTTTATCCGCACAGTAGACCTTGCACAGGCAACAATCACTTTCAGGGACGGCACTACCCTTGACATGTACGAAAACTCAATGTTGCAGGTTTCCTACTCTGAAGAAACCGGAGTCCGCCTGAGTATTGACGAAGGCGACATCCAGGTTGCAGCCTCGGACAAGGCAAAAAATGTGGCAATCAAGCTCGCAGACGGTTCAACTGTAAACATGGACGCAGGCGCCTCTCTTTCTGCCAGAAGCGACAAAAAGGAAAACAGGCAGAACATCGAAGTTAAAGGCGGTTCAGCAAATGTACAGACACAGACAGGCCAGGTTACGACAGTAAGTTTCGGCCAGTCAGTTAATATCGGAGAAAATGCAGAAATTGAAGTTGTACCCCTTACAGTAATTTCTCCTGCAAAAGAAACACGCCTCCTGAGTTTTGACTCTTCTTCCCGCCCTGTAAGCGTCGAGTGGAGACAGAATTCAAACAATCAGAAAGTTACAGTCCAGACATCACGCACAAGGGACTTTAAGGAACTTTTACAGAGCAAAACAATCACTGAAGGCAGCAAAACACAGATTCAAAGTGCAAAGGGCACAATCTACTGGCGCGTCTTCAACGATTCAACAAAGGACAATCCTTCAACAGGCCGCATCACCACAGAACTCGTCCCGCCTGTTAATTCAATTGCACCCCAGTCAGGAACAAACTACACATACAGGATCAATAAGCCCCGCATAACTTTCCGCTGGCAGGCAAACGAATTTGCAGACAGTTACAGATTTATGGCCGCAAAAGACTCTGCCATGAAAGAAATTGTTTCTGATATTACAACAACAGAATCCTTTGTAAACCTCGACTCCCTGGAAAGCGGAACATATTACTGGCAGGTAATGCCTTACTATTCATTGAATGACACAGGCTACCTTGCCGCAAATGAAATCAGAAACTTTACGGTAACACAGTCAAAAATGCTCTCTTCGCCGGAACTTCTTGTACCGCCGCAGGGCTCAGAGCTCACATACAAACAGAAATTGAATGCAACCTTTATGTGGAAAAGCGATATTTCTGCCGAATACCAGCTTCTGGTTGCAAAAGACAAAGAATTCAGCAGCGTGATTATAGACACAAAGACAAAAACACCGCGCTACACTGCCGAATACGACCTGAACAGCATCCAGGACGGGATTTATTACTGGAAGGTAATCCGTAACTCAGGGGATGAAGAGGACATAAACAACGAGTCCAAGATCCGCTCATTCAAGGTTACGCATATAATTCCGGGGAAAAACCTTATCCTCTGGCCTCAGGACGGCTTTACATCAGAAGCCGATAAACTTAAAAACACCACCTTCTCATGGCAGCTTTCCGACACTTACGAAGAAAACACAAAGTCAGTATTCCAGATAAGTAAGGAAAAGAACTTTGATACAACGATAGTAAACAAAACTCTGGACTCACCTTCAATCGGCGGAATCACTCTGGACTCAGGCAGATATTACTGGCGCGCCGGCGTACTCAGCGATGACGGCAAACTCCAGAACCCCACGGCCACATACGCATTTACAATCGTTAAACCGCTTGTAAAACCCATAATTATCAATCCTCTTCCGGAAGAAGAAGTTCTCCTCTACGGAAACTCAAAGGTTGAATTTGAATGGAACCTGGTAGACGGAGCAGACAGCTACAATGTTAAAGTTTACGATAAAAAGGAGAACCTGGTAGCCCAGAACCCTTCAGTAAAGGACACTTCGATTGAATTTGCCCTGCCTCCCGGCTCATACAGTTACAGGGTACAGGCAGTAAGCAGCCAGTCAGTTTCTTCTTCAATCAGGATGGGCGAAGCCTCAGAAAGAAGCTTCAGCGTCAGAAGGCCTTCAGTTGTAAAACAGCTCAGCCCTTCTCCAAACGCACATATTCCAGGCCTCAAAGCCCTCCGCCAGCCCGTTGACCTTCAATGGAAGAGCGGCAGCGACCCAGCCAAAAATTACAGCCTCGTACTTCAAAAACAGCAGGCAAACGGCCACTACAAAACCGTTCAGGAACTTCCCCTGGGCTCAAAAACCACAGCAAGCCTCAACCGCCTTCCTGCAGGAACCTACCGCTGGCAGGTCAACGCAACAACGGGCAACAAGATTCCTGTAAACTCAGAACAGTCAGTCTTTGTAATTGACCCTATTCCTGCCCTCTCACGCCCTGTTACAACAAGTCCAAAGAACGGCTTTGTCATCGGCCCGGAATTCTTACGCAGCAACCGTCATCTCAACTTCAGCTGGCAGGCCGTTCCTGGAGCAAGTGAGTATTCATTCAATCTGTACAAGAGACAAAGCGACGGCTCACTCAAAAACATTTATTCAGTAAAGAGTACAAAAAATACAGGCGTCACCCTCAAAGATTTTTCTATCCTTGACGTGGGAACCTTTATCTGGAACGTAAAAGCCTTCAGCATTGCAAAGGACGGCTTTAAGGAACAGGAAAGTCCTACAGCGGAAAGTAACTTTATAATCGACTTTAACCTTCCGGAAGAAGTTGAATCCATCAAACCGGAGACAATGTATGCAAATTAAAAAGTGTCTGGTAAAAACAATAAAGATTCAATTTGTTCTCGTACTTTTAATGCTCGTAACTGATGCATTTGCCCAGAAGTCACCTTTTAACCAGGTTCTGGAATGGAAGGCAGACAAAAACGCATTCTACTACAGGCTTGAAATTCAAAAAAACGGGAGCGGAAAGTCTGATTTTATACAAACAGAAAAAAACACAGCCCGCGTCCAGCTTGAGCCGGGAAGCTACCGCTACCGTGTTTACGTATACGACTTTCTTGGAAGACAGTCTTCGGTAAACGAATGGACGGATTTTGAAGTTTTAAAGGCAAACCACCCTCAGTTCAAACGGCCGCCAAAAGACGTAATTTTGCCGGAAGACAGGGACTATTTTGAAGTTCCGCTGGATGTAAACGGAGTTTCTGCAAATTCAACAGTCACCGTTGTAAATGAAGAAACCGGCTACGAATTAAAGGGCACATTGAATTTTAAAAACCCTGAGGCAACAGAAAGTGAAACAAACCGCGCAACAAATGCAAACTTTGGCTATGTGCGCCCGGGAACCTATTTTATCCGCGTAACAAACCCCAGTGGTTTTAGTGCAAAGTCAGAATCATTCAGGATTGCCTTTGCAGAACCTGTTGCGCCGCCTGAGCCGGAACCACAGCCCGAACCGATCGCTCCACCACCTGCGCCCGAGCCTCAACCACAGCCAGAGCCAGTCGCTCCACTGCCTGTGACCCAACCACAGCCCGAACCGATCGCACCACAGGCAACGCCGGTACAGATAATCCAACAGGTAGCGGAGCCGGTAGAAATTACAGAAGAGCTCGTAGAAGAAAAACTTGATATCGATATGAAGCTTATTCCGGGGGAAGTGCGCGTTAAGGCAAGTGACTCTGATAAGGTAAAATTACAGAAAAAACGCAACAACGCAATCAACCAGCTTCTGACAGAGTCAGAAGGACAGGATATAGTTGTCGTAGGAAAAGGCCGCAGCCACAGCGAATGGGGATTCTACTTAAAGGATTACTTTCCGATTCAAAAAATGAGTAACCACTCCTATAATTTTATGGGAGCAGGTTTATCCTACGCATTCCATATATTGCCCCACAGCAGAATGGACTTTGGTCTGATAGTAACGGCTGACGCCCATACAGTAATGGCAAACCTTGATTACATAGAAGAATGGTATGAATTCAACCTGCTGGGCGGAATCTTCCTGGATTTTGCAATGTCAGATGCCTTCAGTTTCCTGCCAAAGGTAACAGGCGGTATCCAGACAGATACGGTTCGTTCGAATGTAACTTCGACCCGGCATTATAAATCACCGGCACTTGAAGTAGACCTGGGCTTTAAATTCAGCCCGGAGAAAATCGGTCTGGACGGAGTTTCTGTTGAATTAGCCCCGTTCTATCTTGCAAGTTTTGAAGATTCAGGAAATCGTGCAGAATTCCTTGGAATTCGCCTGGGACTGCTGTATCATACAGGAAGTAAGAAAGCAATTAAAGCAACTCGTGTAAAGCGAAGTGCGGTCAAACAGGACGCGCCGGAACAGGCGCAGGAAAAAGAGCAATGATTAAAAATCTGAAAAAGCTTTTGCCCCTGGCCGGCACATTTTTAGGATTGATAACTCTCTTCTGCTGTGACAGCACACTTATTGAAGACCTGGATGCCATTGCCAAAAAGCAGACGGAAGGAACATACATTTACCAGACTATAATCCAGAAACAACATATAGATGATAATAACTATGATACAGAAGCCGAAAACAAAGAAATTTTAAATCAGCCAAAAACGTCCACTGAATTAAAGCAATGGATTTCAGATGCAATAGACAAAAATTCAACTTATGGATTTACATTGAGTAATACACCGGAAGTTGCACACCCTGAAGACAATTTATACAGGCTTGAACTTATATATGATAGGATACTGTATACACTGGATTTTAACGCAAACACAACCAGTTATGAGGGTACAATCCCGCAAAGCCAGACACAAAAGTATGAAAAAATGATTACCCTTGAATTTCCTGAACTTACACTGACAGACCATATGTTCCTTGGCTGGGACGAAAACAATACAGCAGTATCCCCGGCCTATACAAAATATAATAGTGAGTTTACATTTTATAAGAATACAACTCTGTACGCCATCTGGCAACGATAATAGCCTTTCCAAGTTCGCTCTTAATTTTTTCCTTTTTTTCGTCCGAAAGAGAAACGGTAATTCTACTGTCAATGAATGGCATTAGTGCCCTCCTTTAATATAAAGTGCCAGGAAGAACTGATAAAAGACCAGCAGGGACCAGGTGTGGAGTTCAGGCCAGATTCATAATATATAAGGTAAGCATCAAGGTTTTCCCCGTCACCAGAAGCCTTAAGTCTGATTGTTTGATGGTCGTCCGGGAAATACGGACTTACCGCAGTCCAGGTTCCGCTCCATGAAGTCCCGTCGATTGTAAGGAAAAAGGTTCTGCCGCCTGCTAAATTGGCTATCGGGTCCGATACAGCCGATATTGAAGAATTGTCCGCCAGTTTGAGGGATGCGGATGAGGGGTCTGTCTGGTTTGAGATATTTTCTGAAAAAATAAGGCTTTTACCTGCAAAGGCAGAAACGTCATAGGCAGTAACAGTTCCGCCTGAAACAGTGATTACAGTACCGCCTGGAACATAGCCAGGACCTGAAGAAGTAAATTCAAATTTAAGACGGCGGATACTTTCACTGTCGTAATCGGTCACATTAAGGCTTGAAGGAACACTAAGGGTAAAATCATCAGCAGAAATGTAATAATTATCCTTTACAGTTAATTCCACACAGAATCCCCGGGTAAATCGATGTAAAACATAAAGACCCTTTCTTCCAATACGCGGAAGTTCGGCTGAACTGCCGGAAAAGGACGGATCTTCCCATAAAGAAACAATTTGAAAGTTTTCATTCAGGGCTGAAGGGTCTATATAGGCATAAATATCATCAGCATCCAGACGCAGATCTTTCGTTTTAATCTTCTCAGGAGAATTTTCGAAGGTTAATTCAACAGTCTTTACGCCCGTGATATTGAATGAAGTCCTGAAATAATCAGTTTTTGCATTAACCTCAACAGGTTCATTTCCCAATAAAGTTGTGGCAAGCGGAGCTTCATTATCGGCTTCCTCACTGTTTTCCGTGCGGTTTATAAAGACCTTAAATGGATTTTCTGAACTTGAGCGGATTCCGTAGCCGAAATATTCGTCATATTCATTATCATCAAGTCTGTCATAATAAACAGTAATGACTGTATTTCCTGTAAAATATTCATAAGCCATTACTTCCTTTGCTTCAGAAAGATTAAGTGTCCATTTGCTGTTGTCAGCCTTGAGGGTTATATTTAAAACACCGTCCGGCCAGTCTTTAACGACAAGTTTTGTTCCTTCCCATTTCTGTTCTTCCTCCGTAACGCAGGAAACAGTAAGTGCCATTGCAGTAATACAGATAAAGAATGCTGTAAAAAGTTTTGATGATAATTTCATAAAAAAAACTCCAGTTAATTTTAAGTATATCTGTATCCGGTATCAAACGCAACCTGAATATCACCTTAAAGAAAACCACTGCACTCCCAGGGCATAAAAAAAGCCCATCAAAAGATGGGCTTGTAAAGAGCGGTAGAAGGGAGTCGAACCCTCGTCATCAGCTTGGAAGGCTGAGATAATGAGCCGTTATATGACTACCGCACAAGTGATGTTGTTAATATATCAAATATAACAAATCGTGTCAACAGGACGATTGTTATTTTTGAATATTTTTATCACTTTTCTGTAAGAACTTTGTAGGCAAGGCCTGCGGCGTTCTGTTCGGCGGTCTTTTTATTTTTGCCGGATTCAGGGCCGTAGGTTACGCCCTTCACTTTTACACTTACCCAGAAAGTTCTGTCGTGGTCAGGTCCCGTTTCCTTTACAAGCTCATACACGGGAACCTGCTTAAACTTTTTCTGACAGTGTTCCTGGAGCAGGGTTTTATAATCTTTCTGCCCCCTGTCCTCCTGAACCTTTTTTACTTCGCCTTCTATAAATGAAAGAACAAATTTTTCTGCTTCTTCATAGCCTCGGTCAAGATAATAAGCTCCGATTACGGCTTCTACACAGTCTGCAAGAATTGCGTCCTTCTGGCGGCCGCCGCTCATTTCTTCGCCCTTTCCGAGAATTAAAAGTTTGTCCATACCAAAACGCCGAGCTACAGGCGCAAGAGACTTTTCACTTACAACAACGCTCTTGATTTTTGCCAGGTCCCCTTCAGGATTTTCTTCCATATCAGCGTATAAAAATGTGGCTGTTGCCATTCCAAGGACGCTGTCGCCTAAAAATTCAAGGCGCTCATTGTTCTGGTGTTTTAATGTTTTGTTTTCATTGCTGCTCGATCTGTGACAAAATGCCAAATTCAACAACTCAAGATTATTGAATTTGATATTTACTCTTTTACAAAAGTCCTTCAGTTCTACAAGTCGGCCGGCTTCCAGAGATGATTTTTTGAAAATACCCTTCACTTTTAATATCTCCCCCAGAAAAAAAAATAACACAGGCTGCAGGGCAACCTGTGTTCCTTCTTAGTTAAAAAAACCTAGAATTATTTAGATTCTTTTTCAGCTTTGATGAAGTTGTATGCATCACGAACTGTTTCAAATTCGTTTGCTTTTTCATCAGGAATGCTTACGCCGAGTTCTTCTTCGATAGCATATACGAGTTCGTATGTATCAAGACTGTCAGCGCCGAGATCACCACGGAATGATGAATCCATTGTAATCTTGCTTTCTTCGATTTCCAGTTTTTCAGCAATGAGCTTCTGGATTTTGTTGAACAATTCGTCCATTTTTGTCTCCTTTGGAATTAATTAACCATTACTTTCGGGAGTAATAACCTGTCGTCCACGATAGAAACCGCATTTTGGACATACGTGATGCTGCAAAATAAGGTTTCCGCAGTTTCCGCATTCTACCATCTGTGGTGCTGTAAGATGCATATTTACACCACGACGTCTGCGTGTACGTGCTTTAGAAGTTTTCGCTCTAGGTACTGCCATTTCAATAACCTCACTATATAATTGTTACTTGTATAACGGGATTTATTTTATAACAGTTTATCCCCGAATGTCAATTAACATTGAATAGAATTATACTTCGTTTTGCCAGAATGTCAATATTTTTTATGACATTTTTTTAATTTTTGTCATTATACTTCTTTTTTAAGGCTTCCAGTACAAT
>DLYJ01000152.1 GCA_003447785.1 Treponema sp. | reverse complement strand
TTTTTAAATGCATATCGGAGTTGCCGGTAACAAAACAAAAAAGCAGCCTGTAAAAAAAATCAGTTAAATCAATACCAGGCCTGGCAGAATACTTCTGAATTATTTTGGCACACTGCTCATACGAGCCTTTGTATTTATCTTCTGTTAAGCGGCCAGACAACTGACAAAAATCTTCCATATGGATTTTATCTCCATTTTCAAGTCTGTCTATTCGCTTTGTTATATATGAAAGAGAATGATTAGAAATATAAATAAATGAATGTGGAACAACCTGAACCCCAACTTTTTCTGCCATAACCATTGTTATCTGTTCAGTTTCAGGGAGAAATTGGTAATCTGCACTCTGCGGCTTTAAAATATAGCCCTGGGGAAATCCAATCAAAGTTAAGCGAGGCTGTTCATTTTTTTCAGAAAGCAGATGAAGTGACAATTTTTTTTGAACGCCTGCGACACTTACTCCCATAGCACTTGATTTTTCCGCAAGAACTTCCAGAACATCATCGTTTAATTCAATTTGCGGGGCCTGCACTGTTCCAAAAAATTTTTTCAGGCATTTCTTATGAAAATCCAGATCTTTTTCTTCATCACCTAATTCGTTTAGACAGCAAAGACAATACTTTTTTATCATTCCTTATTCTCCGTAACAAGGCCTTTTACACTTACAGCCCCAATACAGTCCTGACAAGTTGCAAGCAAAAGCCCCATTCTGTCCCGCGGATTGAGTTTCCAGTTTTTTACCGCAACCTCCAAAAGCCAGCCTTCGGGAATTAATCCATCAAAAAACGAAAAAAGCGTTTTGGATAAGTAAGGTTCATCAGACAACGGTAGAGTATGACTTATCTCACATGCATCAGGATTTTTAAGCCATGCAGAATCATATTCAAATGAATACCCTTCATCTGTTTCAGAAATCTTGCCGCAAAGCTCTTTCTGATAATAAACCAGGCCGCATCTATTTGTCATCTTCTACCTCCAGTTCATCTCTTGCAATTTTTACCGGAGCAGCCTCATAGCCAAACATAGCCAGAGCCTGATTCACCTTGTCCAAACGAACAGTCTGTTTCCCCTGCTCAAGCTCACGAACAAAACGAAGTCCGAGCCCGCTTCTGATTGCAAATTCTTCCTGCGTAAGCCCTGTGGCCTTACGTTTTTGCTTAAGAAAAAATCCTATTGAATTCCGGCTGTTTTTTTTCATTACGAAAATAATTATATACCCTAACGGGTGTAATGTCCATAAAAAATACTGTATCTATACCCTTACGGGTGTAATTTACGTTAAAAACTATATATTATACCCGTTGGGGTGTAAAAGAATAACTGTACCCGCACGAAGCGGATCGCCTCACAGTTCAATCTTCCCCCCTTCCTCCCAAAGTCAACACCAGCGCGAGTTGCAGGTTGACCGGACAAATTAATCAGTTATAATGTTACAAGTCAATCTTCAAACAGTTTAACGGTTGCAGATTGACCGGACAAATTAATCAGTTATAATCGATTATTGTTTCTTTTAAGGCGTGTAACCGTTGCAGATTGACCGGACAAATTAATCAGTTATAATAGAGCCGAGCGTATCCAGGATAGCAAAACCGTTGCAGATTGACCGGACAAATTAATCAGTTATAATATCAGACAGAACGGCCTTATGAATCCCATAGTTGCAGATTGACCGGACAAATTAATCAGTTATAATAGGACGCAAGCGTTCAAGCGCAGGCCGTACGTTGCAGATTGACCGGACAAATTAATCAGTTATAATTTGCGGACGTGGCGGTAAAACCCGGGGGTTGTTGCAGATTGACCGGACAAATTAATCAGTTATAATTGCTGTACCGTTTACCTGAAGATTTAAATTGTTGCAGATTGACCGGACAAATTAATCAGTTATAATATGCAATCAACAACAGTGATGTCTTATGGTGTTGCAGATTGACCGGACAAATTAATCAGTTATAATAAAAGGAACTGACACCAGAAACGCCAGACAAGTTGCAGATTGACCGGACAAATTAATCAGTTATAATATGCGCGAGTGGTCAATGCTTCACCCGAAGGTTGCAGATTGACCGGACAAATTAATCAGTTATAATGATGATTGCAGCTCCTATTCAGGCTATTTTGTTGCAGATTGACCGGACAAATTAATCAGTTATAATTTTCGCTACTGGAAGCGTCCACATAAGACGTTGCAGATTGACCGGACAAATTAATCAGTTATAATATCAAGTTTTCCGGAACGTATAGCAAGTTCGTTGCAGATTGACCGGACAAATTAATCAGTTATAATCGTTATAAGGAGCTTGTCTATGATTTTAAGGTTGCAGATTGACCGGACAAATTAATCAGTTATAATCTCTGAAAGATGTTGGAAACTTGGATTCATGTTGCAGATTGACCGGACAAATTAATCAGTTATAATTCAATGCGCGTTAAGGAAACGTGCGGCGTTGTTGCAGATTGACCGGACAAATTAATCAGTTATAATTTGTTATAATTTGAAAAACTGCAACTTCTTGTTGCAGATTGACCGGACAAATTAATCAGTTATAATTGAGTAAGCAGAGCACGGCGAGAAGTTTTGTTGCAGATTGACCGGACAAATTAATCAGTTATAATATTGATGATGAATCGTTGAAAGCCCTGCAGTTGCAGATTGACCGGACAAATTAATCAGTTATAATATTTGAAAATCGGTGATATAATCACTAACGGTTGCAGATTGACCGGACAAATTAATCAGTTATAATAACTTTTGCAATACGCTCTTCACGGGAATCGTTGCAGATTGACCGGACAAATTAATCAGTTATAATAGTAATTATCATGATACCCATAATATAACCGTTGCAGATTGACCGGACAAATTAATCAGTTATAATTAATTGACAAGATTATCTTCGACTGAGTAAGTTGCAGATTGACCGGACAAATTAATCAGTTATAATGCATTGAAGAAAACACACCTTGTCTTTACAGTTGCAGATTGACCGGACAAATTAATCAGTTATAATTTGATAATGTATCACAAATTGTTTCAAACAGTTGCAGATTGACCGGACAAATTAATCAGTTATAATCGCAGTAAACATCAATTTTTGAACCTTATTGTTGCAGATTGACCGGACAAATTAATCAGTTATAATACGCAATGGCAGCGCATTCTCGACGAGCTTGTTGCAGATTGACCGGACAAATTAATCAGTTATAATAGGTGGAAGTATTACCACGCTGGAGCCAAGGTTGCAGATTGACCGGACAAATTAATCAGTTATAATTATAGCGTTCGTCCCCGCTTCGTAATATCTGTTGCAGATTGACCGGACAAATTAATCAGTTATAATGAATTGTTCAAAAAGAACACTTACCTCACTGTTGCAGATTGACCGGACAAATTAATCAGTTATAATTCCGGAACAGAAGAAAAAAAGACCGGCTAAGTTGCAGATTGACCGGACAAATTAATCAGTTATAATAATATCAACATCAGTATAACCAGCTCGAATGTTGCAGATTGACCGGACAAATTAATCAGTTATAATCTCTCCGAGATGAGCAAATTCTGGAGAATAGTTGCAGATTGACCGGACAAATTAATCAGTTATAATATTGTTTAGAATTGATGAAGGAAATTCCTGGTTGCAGATTGACCGGACAAATTAATCAGTTATAATACATCCGATGTAATTTTATTTTATATATAGAAATAGAGTGCATCGGATGTATTTTTTTTGAGAAAAAACTAAAACAAAAGCAGTTGTTTTGTCTCTTTTTTTTCAATTCTTTTGCTTGCAGAATAACTGATAATGTTCTCATACTGCTTATCCGTTATCGTAATAATATCAACTTTACCTTCATCCGGCAAGTTTTGCTGTATAAGCCGATAATATTTTTCACAGGCATCCTTCCCGGAAAAAAGTTTAGTATAAATTGAATATTGAACCATTGCAAAACCGTGATCTAGCAATAAATTCCTGAAATCTGTTGCTGCCTTTCGTTCTTTCTTTTCAACCACTGGTAAATCAAATAAAACAAGCATCCACATAAGCTCATACCTGTTCAATTCCGGCATTACCATATTCATCTCCTGCCCACACAGGCAAATCAATGACAGGTTTTCCATCTTCCAATGCATGAACATAAGAAGCCGTCAAATATTGCATACTTTGAAATGCAGGAGAATTGCCTTCCGAAGTACGAACCTTTATCCACAAGGTTTCCGTAAGTTTTGTTTTATATTCGGGAGTTAATTCAGAATCATTATTTATTCCGAGATGAAATACAACGCAGTCAACTAAAGGGCGGTAAATCTCAAATAAGTCGTCAGCAAGACAAAACTGATTAAGATTATTGTCATGGTGAAGTCCAAGCGAAGGAAGAAGTCCGCTGGCACAAACCGCCCGGGCCATAGAAGAGCGCATGATTGCGTAGCCGTAGTTCAAAAATGCATTTATACCTTCCTGCTCTTTATCACGAATAAATTCTTTTCCAAAAAGTGATTTCCAGTACATTCTCGCAGCATAAGCTTCTCTATTATCAGGGTCTCCTGATTTTACCATTGTTGCTATTTTTTCAATAAGCTTTGAATCTTTTTCTTTTCCGCAGATCTGCAAATTAAGGGCCTGATTCTTAATTTTCTGGATGACAATCTGCTGCCAGATTCTTTTTTTAAGCGGAACAGAAGCTTCTATCTGCTTTTTAAGGATTTTTGCAAAAAGATAATGTGAATAAACAGGAAGAACCATGCTTTGCGGCGAATAGTTTTTTCCGCAAAGCACTGTAACGCAGCCTCGCTCGGCAAGTGCATTTAGAATATTTTTTGAAAAAGTTACGCTTTGAGCAGAAAGTAAGAGCACACCAATATCGTCAAGTGGTACACGCCCCAGTTCTTCCGAACCATGCTGAATGACGATAAAGCCGCGGCTAAGAGACAGATATCGATTTTCTTCATAAATCTCTAAAACTCTGTTCAGCATATTCTATGTATCGGCAGACCGAACAGAGTTCGCCATTATTTTCTGAAAACTCTGCCAATAGGATTTACCGTGATGAAGCGGGCCTGCTTTTCGCCAAACAGAACATTAACGGAGATGAAATTCTGTCCTTTTTGTGGTTTCCAATACCGTTCAAGTTGATTTTCATTTGTTGAAATCAACCAATCTTTGCAATCAGTAACGGCACACAAAGGCCGAATATCTAATCGATTTGCAGCGGCTTGTAGTCCAGCTACACGACATTTATACCACTTTCCATTGTCGCTAAATTCAAGATAATCATTCTTGTGCAGAATTCCTAAATTTTTTGCAGCAGAATGATGTTCCTTTTTCCATGCTTCTATCACCGCAGCTTTAGGTCTATTATCCTTTCCCACTTCCGTTCTGCGGATATACTGTGCTTCAAAAGTTGGTTTTGCTCCTTCTTTTTTTGGTGGAATCTGCCAGATAATCGCAGCAAAATAATCTTCCGGTGCAAGATAGCGTGGAACATCACCATTTATTACAATAGGTGTCTGGACACGGTTGATACAACGTACTTTCTTTATACCTGTTTGCTCGCTAAAACGTTCCAGCAGTTCTTCAAATTTTTCTCCTTTGTGGAGTGCAACAAAATCTTGCAACTTGTTACGGATTTTATCATCCACAATATCTTCGATATTGCTTTCTTTCAAACTTGATATTACAGTACGGGATACAAAGAATTCCTTAAAAACTTTTATCTGCGGATAGACATCTTTAAGCGCCTTACGAACTTGTTTTATATCCTTTGTTTCCGTAAATTTCTCTTCAAAATCTTTGCGAACCTTATCACTTTTTATAAGCAGTATATCAGATTCCTCAATTTTTGAAATTTCCAGCAATTCTTCACGCTTGATTTTACCAAGTAGCGTTTCTTTTGACAGTTTGCCTTCCGCACCGTGGTCCGGCTTAAAACTTACCACAATATTCTTAACCTTTTCCTGCAATTCCAGTCGTGGAACTGCCATAGGAGGAACTTCAATCCGATTCTTTTGAGAGCGTGCATTAAGCGTAGAAATTTCTTTTACAATTGACCGGTCAATCAGAGCAATTACAGAAGCATCCAGGGCATGATGTCTGTGGTCGTAGCGGTTCTTTTTGTATTCTCCGATCTGTTCATCTTTCAGCCCAAAATGTACAATTTCCGTATCCCCAATTTTCCTTTTCAAAATAGAATCAATTTCCCATTTGTCACGAAGCAATTTTGTCATTCCGCCGTTTACCGACCAGATATCATCGCAGACAGATTTCAGATATTTCATCGCCATCTTTGAAAGATAGGCATTGTCTGTCAGCTGCCGCGCAATAAAACCGCTGTCTTTTTCAAAGCTTTCCATGGCATCAATGGCAAACCGTCTGCGTTTTGCGGGATTCTTAAGCTGATTTGCCCTCATGAGGATTTCTTCCCAATTAAAGCCTTTTGGATTTGAACCAAATGCTTCATAAGGAGAACGTTCTTTCTTAAAGGCATTGCAGCTTGAATGTGCCACAGTCAGATTCGATTCTGCATCAAGCAAAGTCCGGCTGAATGGGAGAATGTGCTCAATTTCAATATTTTTACTGAAAAGTTCAGCCCCGGAAATGGTTTTTCCGCAATAAAGACATTTTCTTGGTAATCCTTCTGCCCCAAGTTCTTCCCAAAGCCGATATTTCAACCGGTCATTACGATTAGGATATTGGATATTAGGATTCGCATCACGAATGTTAATATTTGTTATTTCATTTCGCTTTTTATTTTCGTTCTGTTTTTTCTGAATTGCATCTTTTGCTTCCCGACTTGCTTTTAAGTCTCGAGAAAGCTCTATTGCGATTTGAGCAGGTTTCCCATACTGCTTGATAAGTGCATTCACTACAACTCGAGTCTGGTTCAGTGCAACATGAACAGTCGGATTGCTGATTTTTCCATATTTCTGTTCTGGCTTGCTTTCATCGGCAGTCGGATTTACGCCCATTGTTGAACCGATAAGTACTTTTCCGTAATAAGGAAGCTCATCAAACTTTTCCACAGGCTGATCAGCATATTTATAACCAAGCGATTCAACAGCAGCCGTATAAGTATAGGCGCTATCAGACTCCATTTTATGAACAAGTTTTTCTGAAACTTCCTTACACAGCATGGTAGTACCTGTTTGAAGCTGCAATTTTAAAATGGAATCTTTTTGTTCTTCGGTAAGATTGTATTTTTCAAGAAGTGCAAGGATTTCAGAATCTTCGTCTGCCGTTATCAACTTTTCAATAATTAAATCCTCGTCCTCAAGGGAAAGGCTATCCCACAAATCACCGAAACGATTTTTGTGACGCATTTTTACGGCAGTCGCATTTCCAAGCAAAAAATCCCGATTCTTCTCCAAATTGAATGTACAAGCTGAATTTAATTTCAAAGCCTTTCTAAAAGCGTCAAAAGTCACCTTTTCTTTTGAATCCAGCAGAGAAAGAAGAATATCTTCCTGTTCCTCAGAAATCGGAAGTGTTTTTCCTTCTTCGTTCTGATAATTTAAATTTCTTATTTCCTGCAGAATCCTAAGTTTTTGAGCACAAGGAAGAGCTTTAAATGTTCTTTCTTTTTCCGGCATGTATTGGCAGCGACCTCTTTCCTGAGCTTTCAAGGAACGTTGAAAGAAAATTGAATTATAAATCCCTTCCCAGTCAATACTTTTGAAAAATGGTTCTTGAACGGCTCTGATTGCAAAGAACTCGTCTTCATACATTTTTCTTAAGGGATAATAACTCATTCGCCCCGGAACAAAACGGATTCCATGATTCTTTTCCTGGTTTTTCCATAAGAATTCGCCCAGTGTCCTGCAATTTGCCTCTTTTATTGCATTTGAGAGCATATCACTCATGTCTTTCTGAGATAATTTTTCCGAATTTGAAGAAGCCGCTGTTTCTTCATTTGAAGTATCTTTTCTATTACTTTTAAATCCCCTTCGCACTGAAAGGTTGAACAGAACACGGGCAAGTTCAGCAGGTTCAAGTTTTTCGTCCAAAGCCTTTACCCGCAATTCATAGGGGTTAAGTGTTTTTAATTTTTGAGTTTCATCTTTTGTTTTTGGAAATAACCCCTGCTCCTGTAAAAGACGGAATGTTGCTTTTCGCCTAAGTTTTCTACGGTAGATTAGTTTTCTTTGCCCACGGGCAATTCGTCTGGAAACAGCAAGCGGTTCTTTTGTTTTTGGATCCCGTCCATCAGGAAAAATGCGGACCCCCATATCTTCAAGCTTCTGCGGTTCATTTTCATAATCCAAAGAATAAACCGCCCAACCAATTGAATTCGTTCCCAAATCAAGACCTAATCTATATTTCATAAAATCAGTATAACACTCCTCTTTTGATTTGTAAAAATTAAAGTTTGACAGGACTCTCATATTACATTATCATGAAATTACTGATTAATTTATCCGGTCAACCTGCTAACAAGGAGTCTTTTGACTCCGCAAAATGCTTTTATATTCTTTTTGAATATAAACAGGCCACATGAAAAAAGGGAGCTACGGCTCTCTTTTTGTTTTTTTTCCGATGACACGAATATGGATTTCGCTTTCACAAGGGGGCTTTTATGAAAATCGCTTTTTTTGATACCCACTCTTATGACAAAAAATCTTTTTTGTCTGCAAACGAGGCATTTAACTACGATATTGACTTTCGCGATTACAAACTTAACGAAAATACTGCCCTTACTGCAAAAGGTTTTGATGTTGTCTGTGTTTTTGTAAATGACCTTGTTAACGAAACTGTAATCAATACTCTAAGCGACTGCGGTGTAAAGCTCATTGCCCTGCGATGTGCCGGTTATAATAATGTTGATCTAAAAGCAGCCGCTTCAAAAGGAATAAAAGTTGTCCGTGTTCCAGCCTACTCTCCATACGCTGTCGCTGAGCATGGAGCCGCTCTTCTTATGTCACTTACCCGCCATATTCCACAGGCATATCTTCGCACAAAAACTGCAAATTTCAACATTGAAGGACTTACAGGACGGGATCTTCACGGTCTTACAGGGGGAATTTTAGGCACAGGAAAAATCGGTCAAATTATGGCAGATATTTTAAAAGGCTTTGGAATGAATATCATTGCCTACGATCCTTTTCCAAATCAGAATTGGGCAAAGGAAAAAAATGCTGAATATGTAAGTCTGGAAGAAATTTTTAGACGAAGCGATGTCTTAAGCCTGCATTGTCCTCTTACAGAACAGACAAAACACATCGTAAATCACGATTCAATGAAAATGATGAAAAATGACGCTGTCATCATAAACACTGGCCGCGGGGCATTAATCGACTCAAAAGCCCTGGTACACGCCTTAAAGCACGGTCACATAGGCGGAATCGGCATGGACGTTTATGAAGAAGAAAGCGCTTACTTTTTCAGCGACTGGTCCACAGACATAATGACAGACGATATTCTGGCCCGTCTTTTGACTTTCCCGAATGTAATCATAACTTCCCACCAGGCTTTTTTGACCACAAACGCCCTCAAAAACCTTGCCGAAACCACCCTGCAAAATATCCAGGCATTTGAATCAGGCCAGGAACTGGTGAACGAGGTCATTTCGTAAAAAACTGAATATTTTTCTATGTTACGGGGATTAATGCGGAAAGCTCAAATTGTTTTTATTCTATTGACTTTTACGATAAGTCTAGTAAAATAGGTATTGAAAGGTGCACCCGCTCCGAAGCGGATCGCCTCACATGGTTTAAGCTCGATTACTCAAGCTTTTGCCCGTTCTGTGTACGAGACAGGACGGGCTATTTTTTTTCCTCGCTTTCCTCATACAAGCGCAAGGGATAGTAGCGGCGCGAAGCGTCCGGCACAGTTTCTGTGGCGGATGGAGCCGAAAGGCGGAACCAGCGAGAATGGCTTTGCCATTCTCGTAACGAGTTTACCGATGGTAAACTCGCGATAGCCCGATGGGGCGAGTTTTCTTGTTTTTGCGTAGCAAAATGCTCACCCTTTGGTGAGCAAAAGAAAACTCGAGAAGTGAGCGTAGCGAACGGCGTGCGCCCTGTTTTATGACTATAAAAAAAATCCGGTCTATGCTAAAATGTTAACCGGATAAAAAAATGATTATTGAACATGACGAACTTTCAACTTTGGTTCCTCACAGTGGTAAGATGTTTATCATCGATAGAATTTCCGACGCAGATGCAAAGGCGTGGAAAATCGAAAGCCAGACTAAGATTACCAGAGACTTTATGTTTTATGACGAAAAACTCGATGCCGCTCCAAATTATGCCTGTTTTGAAATAATTGCACAGACTATTTCTGCGCTGACAGGTCTATACGCCCGGGAAAACGGCCTTCCGCCAAACATGGGTTTTATTTTGAGTGTCAGTAACCTTCATTTTGAATTTGATTCAATTAAAGAAGGGCAGATTGTAACAGCCCAAGCCCAGCGCGAAGCGGCAGTTGATAATGTTTATTCATTTACGGCAGAGCTCTTTCTCGACGGAAAGCCGGCTGGCTCTGGAAATCTTACTGTAATGGAGGCTTCTGAATAATGGAAAGTAACGGAAAAAAAGTTCTCGTAACCGGTGCATCAGGCGGAATCGGGCGCGCAATCGCACTTGCTGCCGCTCGCTCAGGCTACGAAGTTCTGCTCCACTATAATCACGGAAAAGAAAAAATCGACGCACTTATAAAAGAAATAATTGAATCCGGCGGTTCGGCTGATTCAATTCAATTTGATATTTCAGACCGGGAAGACTGCCGTAAAAAACTTGAAGACTGGTCAGAAAAAAACGGCGCATTCTGGGGCATCATCCTCAACGCAGGAATCTGCCGGGACAACGCATTCCCGGCCCTGAGCGATGAAAACTGGGACAGCGTAATTCATACAAACCTTGACGGATTCTACAATGTGCTCAAACCGCTGGTAATGCCTCTCTGCCGCAAAAAGCAGGGCCGCATCATTACAATTTCCAGCGTGTCAGGCATTATGGGAAACCGCGGTCAGGTCAACTACAGCGCAAGCAAGGCAGGCATCATCGGTGCCACAAAAGCTCTGGCCGTTGAACTTGCAAGCCGCAAAATCACGGTAAACTGCATCGCACCTGGTCTTATCGAAACAGATATGATCAAGGACGCACCGCTCGATCACATTCTTCCGACAATCCCGATGGGTCGCGCCGGAAAGCCGGAAGAAGTTGCCGCAACAGCAGTATTCTTACTCAGCGAGGGTGCCGCATACATTACACGTCAGGTTATCTCGGTAAACGGAGGAATTATTTAATGGAATCAAGAAGAGTTGTTGTTACAGGCGGAAGCATGGTTAGCGCGCTGGGTAATGACTGGCAGACCGCTCTCAAAAATCTCAAGGCAAAAAAGAATTTTGTCCGTTACATGAAGGAATGGGATGAAAAATATCCTTTGATGAATACTCGTCTCGCTGTTCCTGTTGATTTTGAAATCGACAAAGAAAAATATCCCCGCAAGGCAATCCGCGGAATGGGGCGCGTTGCTCAGATGGCTCTCGTTGCCACAGACGGCGCCCTGGAAGACGCAGGTCTTGCAGGCAGCCCGGAATTGAGCGCAGGCCGCACAGGAATTGCATACGGTTCATCAATCGGAAGTGTTGACCCGCTGATGGAAATGTATTCAATGCTTGTAACAAACGACACAAGCAAGGTCGGTTCAACAACTTATATCAAGGCAATGCCGCAGACATGTGCCGCAAACCTGGAAGTTTACTACCACTTAACTGGTCGAATCATTACCACAAATACAGCCTGCACCTCAGGCTCACTTTCAATCGGTTACGCCTACGAAGCAATCAAATACGGCAAGCAGGACATCATGATTGCAGGCGGTGCAGAAGAATTCTGTACAATGGATACTGCAACTTTTGACACCCTCTTTTCAACTTCCACAAAAAATTCAACCCCGCAACTGACTCCAAGTGCCTACGACAAAGACAGAGACGGTCTGGTAATCGGCGAGGGAAGCGGAACTTTGATTCTTGAAGAATACGAACACGCAAAGGCCCGGGGAGCAAAAATCTATGCAGAAATCGCAGGTTTTGGAACTACAACCGACGGAACCCACATCACAAGCCCTAACCGTCCGACAATCGCCCACGCAATTCAGCTGGCGCTGGAGGACGCAGGTCTTTCTCCTGACCAGATTGGTTACGTAAACACCCACGGAACTGGAACTACAGCCGGCGACATCACAGAAACAAACGCAACTTTTGATGTATTCAAGCGTGCTGTTCCAGTTTCTACTGTTAAAAACTACATTGGTCACACGCTCGGCGCATGCGGTGCAATCGAATCATGGTTAACGATAAATATGATGAGGGAAGGCTGGTTTATGCCGAATTTGAATCTTGTAAACCTCGACCCTGAATGCGCTCCCCTGGACTACATCACAGGCGACGGACGAAACATTCAGACAGACTATGTAATGAATAACAACTTTGCTTTTGGTGGAATCAATACCAGTCTAATTTTTAAGCGAGTGAATTAACCGTTAAAAAGTATTTTACGATAGAAATTACAACCATAATAAGCCCTGCGGCAGACTGCAATATAAAAGTTGCAAGAAACTGCGGGGCTTTTTTTTCATCCCCGGCCTTAATTGATTCGTCGTATGCAAGGTACCGGCGCGGGCTGTAACACAAAAGGGCAAGTCCAAGGGCGCAGAAAACAACACTGCTTTTTGCCGGCCCAAGTTGAACCGCACCATTTGCCTCTCCCAGAAGAAGGACGCAGGTGCCCAGCAAAATCAGGATTCCGGCAATTGTCATCACTCTTGAAAATAATTTCATCGTTCCACCACCCCGATTTGAATCAGCCACGGCAGCAAATCCTTTTGATTCCAGTGTTCCCGGAGCATGATTGAACTGTTTTCCTTCATCCCGAATCCGTGACCGCCCTTATCGTAACTTACAAAAATGTGCTGAACCGCTTTTTCTGTCAGAGCCTGGTCCAGTCTTACGGAGTTTTCGTACATTACAACCGGGTCATCGCGGCAGGCAAGCAGAAAAACAGGCGGCATATCAGAAGGAATCTGTTTTTCCATGGAAAAGGCGTCTTTTAATTCCTGACTGTATGCGTGGCCCCATGGATTCAACAGGCTCCAGCCCTTTACCGCGTTGGGACGGTTCCACTGATGGCCAAGCAGGCTCTTACGGCTCCATCTGTGTGCAATGTCATCCTGCATGCTTACAACCGGATAAACAGGAATTACAAAGTCCGGCCGCAGACTTTCAGTTACACTTACACCGAGAGCGCTTAACGTGTCACGCTTACTGAATGCACCCGCCATTGTAACAAGGTGACCGCCTGCACTGTAGCCGATTACGCCCACCTTGTCCGGGTTAACACGATAGGCCTGAGCGTTGCGCCTTACGTCATGAATTGCCATTTGAATATCCTGGAGCTGATCCGGATAGTGATGTTCATTGTATGCTACACGGTATTGAAGCACAAATGCGTTTATTCCGATTGAATTGAACCAGCGGGCGCTGGCAAAACCTTCGTGCTTCATTCCAAGGTGATGATAGGAGCCCCCCGGACAGATAATTACAGCCGGGGCCGGGCTTTCAGTTTTAGCCGGGCAATAATATAAAACAGTGTCCCGGATTTGAGTTTCCATCCCGGGAACCCCGCGCCACAAAAATTTTCTGGAAGTAAAATCTTTTGAAAAAGCAGGAAGAATTAAAAGAATTGTAAAAAACGCTGTAAAAGTCTTTCTGTTGAATTTGAACATGCTTTGATTATAACAGAAAGAGTTCTAAAATTAAACCGCGCCAGTAACACGGAGCATGCCGCAGGCAGTCCGCAGGACCGAGGGTTACCGAGTGCGGAGTACTACGACCCTGTCTGCCTCTGCAGACAGGGGGGCGCAAAAATAATTAGCAGATGACATCCATGCGTGCTACATCTTTTGAGTAGTCAACGCCCTGAATATCAAAGCCGTTTGTTGCAAGGAAGTCGTGACGGATTCCTGCAAGGTCAGTGATGTCGTTAACGTTTTCTTCTGTAACTTTTGACATAAGTTCGTTAACTTCTTTCTGTGTAGCAGGATCCATTTCCAGGTCATCAACACGGATACGGCCTTCGCTATCTGTCGGAACTTTTTTGTCTGCTGTATAGAGACGTTCTGCAAAAAGGCGTTCCATCTGTTCGATACAGCCTTCGTGAGTTCCCTTTCCCTTCATAATCTTAAACAGACAGCTCATGTAGAGGGAAATTACAGGAATTACTGCTGAAGAACGTGTTACGAGAGCCTTGTTTACTGAAACATAAGCTGCACCGCCGTTTTTAGCGAGAACTGCGTCGATTTCGTGAGCAGTTTTTTCAAGATCCTGTTTAGCGTGACCGATTGTACCGTCGCGGTAGATTGCATGTGTAAGTTCTGGTCCGATGTATGAGTAAGCTACTGTGCGGCAACCTTCTGCAAGAACACCGGCATCACCAAGCTGTTTAATCCAGCGTGCCCAGTCTTCACCACCCATTACTTTGATAGTGTTTGCAAGTTCGTCACCTTCTGCAGGTTCAGCAGACATCTGGCTGATTTTTCCAGTCATCATGTCCAGGGCCGGACCACCGTAAACTTTTCCAACAGGTTTGATTACAGAGCGGTACATAACCTTTGTTTCAGGGTCTGTGCGGACAGGGCTTGCGAGACTGTAAATGATAAGGTCAAATTTTGTATTCCATTCTTTAACCTGGTTGATGATAGTCTGGCGGCATTCGTCGCTGAATGCGTCTGTGTTGAATGTTACTGTTTTGAGACCGGCTTTCTGAGCTTCTGTGTCAAAAGCCTTGTTGTTGTACCATCCCGGAGTTCCGCCTTTTGTTTCTGTAGGTTCCTTTTCAAAAGAAACACCGATGGTATCTGCGCCAAATTCAAATGCGGCAGAAATGCGGCTTGCAAGACCATAACCTGTAGAACATCCAAGTACGAGAACAGTCTTAGGTGCGTATCCGCCTTCCTTTGCTGTTTT
>DLYJ01000184.1 GCA_003447785.1 Treponema sp. | reverse complement strand
TTTTACAGATTCTGGAAGGAAAAGGAAAATCCTTCAGGGGGCCAGCTTATAATTCAAAAATACGACAGTCTTGCCGGTCTCCTTCCTGAACAGAAACCTGCCGACCTTTCACCTCTTGAACGCAACGAATGCTGGCACATAAGGCGCGATATGGTAATTTTGAGTGACGGAAGCGTGCCGGTCTGCCGTGCCCGGGCAGATGAAATCCTGGGAAACGCATTTACGGAAGAACTTCCTGAAATCTGGGCAAAACTTGATAAGGAAGTGGAAGCTCATATTGCCCGCAATTACTGCAAAAAATGTGGAGGTTGTGATGAATACTATACCTTCAATTTTTAATGAACGGCAGATTAACCGCACGGTTCTCGGCGGAAAGGAACTGATGAGGGATGTTAAAATGAAGGTGTCCGTTATTCTTCTGAATAAACGCGGCAGCCAGTTCCGCATCCCGATGATAGAAAACCTCCTTAAATGCGGTTTTGAATCCATCGTATCCATAGAAAACAGCACTGATAATTTCAACATTGAAGAATTTTCCCATAAATTCCCCTATGTTAAATTTGTAATTCCCCTGGAAAGTGCAACTGACGGCGAACTGATAAATATCGGAATGGCAGAAGTCAATTCGGATTATGTGCTCGTTCTCCGTGATACATTAAAAATCGACGGCGAAATTCTCACCGCAAGAATCGCAGAAAAACTTTCGATGGAAAAACTGTTCTGTGTCGTGCCGCGGCTTGTTGAAAGGGACGGAAGCAGCTTTCCCATTGTGTTTTCGCCGGGTGTAAACGGGACTCAGTTTGAGGTTCTTCATTCTTCCACAGTGATTGACGGTTGTCCTACCTTGTATCCCCTTGATTATATCGGTTATTATGACAGAAAGGCTTTTATGCAGCTGGGCGGCTACGATTACACGATTAAGGAAAGTCACTGGCAGAACCTGGATTTGTGCTTCCGCGCATGGCTCTGGGGACACCGCATAAAACTTACCACACTTTTTTCTCTTGCATACGCATCAGATATTCCGGTGGAAGATGTTTCTGCAAACCTTTCTTACAGCAGGTTTTACATGAAAAATCTTTTGCCCCGTTTTGAAGATGATCACGGAGTTATTCCAAAATCTTCGATTTTCGTGTATCTTTTACGTTCAGGGTGTGGACTTGTTGAATCTTTGAGGCAGTTTTTTGACGCACGAAGCTGGGTCAGGAGAAACATGTACAGATTCAAATTTGATGCCAAATATTTGATAGAAAACTGGGGAAAGATATAATGACAATCTTGGTTGTTCAATGCCGAATTTCATCTACAAGGCTTCCGGGAAAAGCCCTGCTGGAATTAGGAAATAAAACAGTTCTTGACTGGACATTAGCCGCAATGAAAAAGGTCAGGGCAGACAAATATTATGTTGCGACTGACAGGGACAGCTTTGAACAATTAAAGGAAATTGCCGGACGCAACGGCTTTGATATTTTTGAAGGCCCTCTCGAAGACGTTCTCGAACGCTTCTGCATGCTTGCAAAAAAGACAAAGGCCGATGTTATCATCCGCGCTACAGCCGACAATCCCTTCCTTTTTTACGATGCGGCAAATTCCCTTGTTGACCAGTACGAACGCCGTGCCCAGACAGGAAAGTGTGACTACATCACATACACAGGCCTTCCCCATGGCAGCGGAATCGAAATTCTCAACGCAAAATCCCTATTAAAGGCTAAAGACCTTACAGATTTACCATATGATCACGAACACGTAGGGCCTGCTCTCTACAATCATCCTGAAAACTTTACAAGCATCATGATTCCCGCTCCAAAACAGTGGAACAGACCGGATTTGCGTTCAACAATTGACACAAGGTCAGATTACAGGCGCGCACTGGCTGTTGTCAGAAAGCTGGGCGGTGAGGGTCCTTACGAAAGCGATGACATAATCCGTACTCTCGAAGATGATTCAATAAAAAATCCCGTACTCTGTGTACCGTCAGTAAAAAAGGGCAGGGGAACCGGACATTTAAGACGCTGCCTTTCGGTTGCAGTTTCCATCGGAGCAGATGTTTACATTCCGGAAAATGCCGGACTGGAAGAAAAGGACGAACTTTTACAGGAAGCATTTGAAAACGGGCTTGAAGAAAGCCAGATAGTTACAGTTCTTCCGGAAAAAGGTGAATATTCACTTATTGTAACGGACGCCTTTGTCCTGGACAGGGAGTTTGCACTCAAACTTGCAGAACTTGCTCCTGTTGCTGCCATCGATGAAGGCTCGCTGAACACGGATTTGTGTGATTATCTTCTTGATATAATTCCGTCCTACGGCCTTCAGAGACCTGCCAACAAGGTTTCGCCGTCGTACATTACCCTTCCGAAAAATAAAAAGGAAACAAAACTCAATTCAGTTAATGATATAAAATCAGTTCTGGTGACTGTGGGCGGAGAAGATCCGGCCGGGCTCGTTCTGCCTTCTGCCGCAGCCCTTGCACAGAAAGGTTTTGAAGTAACCGCCATCGTGCAGAATCCGGAAGAGTCCATCATCCAGGTTGAAGACGAATTAAAGTCAAAAATCAAATTCATCAGGCCTGTTCATAACCTCCGGGAAACCCTCTATAACTACGACCTTGTGGTAACTCACTATGGCTTTACGGCATTTGAAGCAGTTGCCGCCGGCTGTGCAGTTTTGCTTCTGGGAACAACGCCTTTACATATTCAGCTTGCACAAAAATACGGCTTTAAATGCCTTGCCTCACAGAACATCAACAGAGAAGGTTTTGACTTTGCTCTTTCTGACATGAGCGCACTTTATCCTGAAAGTCCATATTTGAGTAAGGATTCAAAAAATAACGACTTAGGAAACTTTGTAAGAAAACTTTCCCGGGGAAAGCGAATCAACTGTCCGGTTTGCCGCACAGCTCACCAGACTTTTGAAGACCAGATTGTTTCCCGCATCGAAAAACGCACTTTCCGTCGCTGCCGTACCTGCGGAATGCTTTACATTTCATGGACGACAGACGGCTTTGACACAAATTACGACGAAAAATACTTTTTTGACAGCTATAAAAAACAGTACGGACGCACTTACCTTGAAGACTTTAAGGCAATCAAAACCCAGTGCGTAAGACGTATTTCAGTAATCGACTATATTTTCAGGAACAGGCATAAGGTGATAACACCGGCTGTCCTCGACGTGGGCTGTGCTTTTGGACCTTTCCTTGACGCAGCAAATGACGCTGGCTGGCAAGTTTTCGGAACCGATATTTCCCAGGAAGCCGTTTCTTATGTTCAGGACAAACTGCATTATCCGGCAAGTCTTTCGGCATTCCCGGCCTTTGACAGCGTAACGGAATTCGGCATCAAGGAATTTGACGTTGTTACAATGTGGTATGTAATCGAGCACTTTCAGGACCTTGACAGTGTATTAAAGGCAGTTTCAAAGGTTTTAAAAAGAGGCGGCGTCTTTGCCTTCTCAACTCCATCAGCAAGCGGCGTAAGCGGAAGATTCAACACCCAGAGTTTCTTCCAGTCAAGCCCGGCCGATCACTTTACATTGTGGGAACCGTCCCGCGCTTCTTCAATTCTCAAGCGTTACGGCTTTAAGGTCCAGCGGATTGTTTCTACGGGCCATCATCCGGAGCGATTCCCCAACCTTGCCAAGGATAAGGTCAGGCCGAACAGCATTCAGTATGCGCTGTATGCGGCAGCAAGCCGTTTCTTTGGTCTGGGCGACACTTTTGAAGTATACTGTATAAAAGAGTAAAATTAATTCAATATCGGGTGGGATAAAATGAATCAATATATAATGATACTTGGTGCCGGCCTCATGCAGGAACCGGCAATTAAAAGCGCAGGAGAACTGGGCTATAAAAC
>DLYJ01000145.1:2413-7091 GCA_003447785.1 Treponema sp. | reverse complement strand
CCAACGGAACGGATACGACGGTTACCCAGGTGGTCGATATCATCCAGGAGTTCGTTTCCGATGTAAACTTTAATCAGGTGACGCATTGTGTTGATAATATCGCTCTTTACGAGAGTGAGTGTATCAACAGGGTCTGAGTAGTTTTCGAATTTTTTGTTGAGCTTGTAACGACCAACACGACCGAGGTCGTAGTGACGGATGTTGAAGAACATACCTTCAAGTTCGTTTTTAGCTACTTCTGCAGCCATTGGTTCGCCCGGCTTGAGGACAGTAAATACGGCAGACAGAGCGTCTTCAAGAGTAGGTTCTTCGTTAAAAGCACCTTCCTTAGTGTATTTCATGTCTTCCCGTTCGAAACAGTTGATAATAATCTGGCTGTCCAGGGACGGGTTGAATTCTTCCTTGTCTCCCTTGCGTTTGCGTGCGTCGAAGAGAATTACGCAGATTTCCTTAACGTTCTGTGTAATAAGGTCGTCAACTTCATGCGGGTGGAGTTTTTCACCTGCGCGGAAGAGAACTTTTTCTTCGCCGTTTTCGTCCTTGATTTTTACAGCGCTTGCAAGAACGCGGTCAACGAGAGAATCCTTGTTTTTCGGGTCTACTTTTACATTTTCTGTTTTGTAGAAGCAGCGGATAATTTCTTCACGAGTTGAATAACCCAGAGCGCGGAGGAAGATAGTTCCAAGAACCTTCTTCTTGCGGTCGATTTTAGCGTAGATGAGTTCTTTTTTCTGGTCGATTTCAAATTCAAGCCATGATCCGTGATAAGGAATGATACGGCTTGAGTATACACCTTTTTCGTGATTGAAGATTACACCAGGTGAACGGTGAATCTGTGAAACTACAACGCGTTCTGCACCGTTGATGACAAAAGTTCCACGATCAGTCATGAGCGGAATATCACCCATGTATATATCTTTCTGAAGGATTGCACCGGAATCCTTAAAATTAAGGTTGATTCTTGCCTTGAGCGGCACAGAATATGTCAATCCCTTCTGTTTGCATTCAAGCTCAGAAAATTTAATGTTGTCTTCTTCGAGCTGATAGAATTCATACTCCAAAGACATGTTGCCATCAGGACTAACGATAGGGAAAGTTGAAGTAAATACTTCCTGAAGACCCTTGTTTTCCAATGGTTCATTGTTATCCAATTTTTCTTTTTGAAGAAAACTTTCGTAAGACGACAACTGAATGTCGATAAGATTCGGAATTTCCATGAAGTTCTGGATGTCTTTTCCGAAATACTGACGATTGATGACTCTACTTTTAGCGAACATCAATTCCCCCTGAAGAAAGCGTTGCCTTTTTAGATTGCTACATGATACACACCCTGCATAACATACAGACTGGGTCCACAGCACAATAAAAAAAAGCTTTTTTGCCGGAAATCCGGCGTTTTGATCAGTTATTCTTAAATTTTACACATCTGCCTTATAAACAGATAAAGCCTACGGGTAACATTTGACCTTTACCCGTAAGCATTTTAAGGTTGAATTGAAAAACCGCATGTTCAAGCGGCTTTTCCAATTTCATTAAGCTTATTTTTTAGAAGCTTTACCACCGGCTTCTTCAACTTTCTTGATGAGTTCATCAGCTTCTGCTTTAGAAACACCAGCTTTGAGTTCTTTTGGTGCACCTTCAACGAGAGCTTTAGCTTCGCCAAGACCGAGGCCGAGGAGTTCTTTAACTGCCTTGATAACTGCAATCTTTTTAGCTGCATCGAAGCTATCGAGAGTAACAGTGAATTCAGTCTGTTCTTCTGCTGCTGCTCCACCAGCTGCTGCTCCAGGAGCTGCTGCTACTGCAACTGCTGCTGTAACTCCGAATTTTTCTTCCATTGCTTTTACCAGTTCTGAAGCTTCGAGAACTGACATGTTTGCGATTGCGTCAAGGATCTGATCCTGTGTAATTGCTGCCATATTATCTTCTCCTAAATTGGCATGTCCGACATTTTGTCAGACTAATTTTTGTTTGCAGCCGGAACAAACTGAACCGGTTTGTCTGCAATTTTATTTGTTGCAGGGACAGTCGACAGCTATGAAGCCTGAACCTGCTTCAGTAGAATTTGCTTAGTTAGCGCCTTCTGCTGATTTTTTATCCACATAAGCCTGCAATGTAGCGGCGAGTTTCTGAACCGGACCGTTGATTGTAGACATGAGCATAGCGATAAGCTGTTTCTTTCCAGGAACCTTTGAGAAGGCTTCGATTTTTGCAGCATCGTATACTTCTTTGTTGATATAAGCACCCTTTACAACAAGGTTAGGTGCATCTTTTGCAAAGTCAAAAAGGATTTTTGCAGCTTCGTTGCTGTCTTCTTTAGACATAACAACAGCAGTTGGTCCTTTAAGGTAATCTGCAACGTTGTCGATCTTCATTTCTTCGAAAGCAACACGTGCAAAGTTGTTTTTTACAACCTTGAGAGGAGCTTCCTTTTCGCGGAGTTTGTCGCGGAGAGCAGTAATCTGTTCTACTGTAAGACCACGGTATTCAGCGAAGATGAAGTCGTTGTATTCAGAAAATACTTTCTTTGTTTCTTCGATAGCCTGAGTTTTAGCAGGCTGGAGTTTTTTTGCCATAATAGCCATAGATTATGCCTCCTCCTTGAAGTCTACCCAAACGCCAGGGCCCATAGAAGAGCTTACTGAAACTGAGCGAACAAAGTCTGCCTTTGCATCAGCTGGCTTTTTGCGGTCAAGTTCTGTAAGAAGAGTATTAACGTTTTCTGCAACTTTGTCAGAATCCATAGATACCTTACCTACAGCGATGTGAATGATGCCTTCCTTGTCAGCGCGGAATTCAGTACGACCCTTTTTGAGTTCTGCAATTGCACCTGCAAGGTCATTTGTTACAGTACCTGTTTTTGGGTTAGGCATAAGACCTTTACGACCAAGAACCATACCGAGACGACCAACATCTTTCATCATGTCAGGAGTAGCAACTGCGATATCGAAATCCAGCCATCCACCCTTTACTTTATCGATGTATTCAGTTGAACCTGCGTATGTGGCACCTGCATCGAGGGCTTCCTTAGCGCGGTCTTCAGTACAGAATACGAGAACTTTCTTTTCTGCAGTGAACTGGTTCGGGAACACGAGAGTATCACGAACAGTCTGGCTCTTTCCGAGGCGGAGAGCAACGTGAAGTTCTACAGTTGCATCGAATTTAACAAAGTTAATGTCTTTTACGATTTTACAAGCTTCAGCAACAGCGTAGTGTTTCTGAGCATCGTACTTTTTGAGGGCTTCAGAATATTTCTTTCCGTGTTTCATTATTCAGCCTCCACTTCTACACCCATACTGCGTGCAGTACCGGCGATGATTTTCTTTGCTGCTTCAATGTCGTTAGCATTGATGTCAGGCATTTTTGTTGTAGCGATTTCTGTAAGCTGTGCCTGAGTAAGTTTGCCAACCTTGTCGCGAAGTGGGTTACCAGATGCTTTTGGTAAACCGAGTGCCTTCTTAATAAGAACGGCAGCAGGAGGTGTCTTAAGGATGAATGTGAAAGACTTGTCCTGATAAACAGTGATAATGACAGGGATGATAAGTCCCTTTTCCATTGTCTTGGTTCTGTCGTTAAACTGCTGAACGAACATTGGTGCAGATACACCATGAGGTCCAAGAGCTGGTCCGATTGGTGGAGCCGGAGTTGCTGCTCCTGCTGGACACTGCAATTTAATGACAGCTGTAACCTTTTTTGTAGCCATTTTTTAGCTCCCTTTAATTGGTATCGGGCTGCGGTGTACAAGACATCCGCGCCACTAGCGAAATACCTTTATCCAACGGATATGTATTTCTTCCAAATATAGGAAAAGCTCTGCCAAAAAACAGAGCTGATTCTATCAAACTAATTTTTCTACCTGGAGAAGGTCTACTTCTACAGGAGTTGAACGACCGAAAATCTGAACGGTTACGCGCAGTTTGCCTTTGGCAGCATCAACTTCTTCAACTGAGCCGCTGAATGTGGCAAACGGACCGTCAGTGATTTTAACCTGATCGCCGACAGAGTAAGACTGCTTGATGCGAACGTTCTTTTCGCCCTTGATTTCGCCTGATTTCTGGAGAAGGTTAAGTGCTTCTTCATTGGAAATCGGACGAGGCTTAACAGAAGGGTTGGTTCCTACAAAACCTGTAACACCCTGAATTCTGCGTACAGCAGCGCAAACGTCTTTCCAGCCTAAGTCAGGAAGGTCCATTTCCAGCATGATGTAGCCCGGAAGGAATTTATTTTTGCGTGAGCGTTTTTTACCGTCTTTGATTTCTACAACTTCTTCAACAGGAACTTTAACGTTAGTGATGATATTTGAATCCAGATCACCTGCATCGAGCATCATACGGATGGTGCGTTCGATTTTATTTTCGTACCCTGTGTATGTGTGAACAATATACCAGTTCTTAGACATTGATTAATCCTATTAAGCAGCAGGGAAAAGGAGGCTCATTCCTGCAGAGAACATAATATCGAGAGCACCGAGAATCACTGCAATAATTATTGTTGAAACAATTACAACTTTAACAGATGAAATAACATCTTCACGTGACGGCCAAACTACTTTACGAAGTTCTGCACCACATTCCTTGATAAAATTAGTTGCTTTTCCCATAACTTTCCTCTAAAAATAGAATTTTTAATAGCAGGCCGGGCAAGACTCGAACTCGCGACACTCGGTTTTGGAGACCGA
>DLYJ01000145.1:2107-2348 GCA_003447785.1 Treponema sp. | reverse complement strand
AAAAAAATATATCAAGATGCCGCCGTAAAACGGCATCCAAATATCTGATTTATGCTAAAATTATTTAGCCTTTGTTTCTTTATGAAGCACTTCTTTACGGCAGAATGGACAGTACTTGTTCTTTTCGAGTTTTCCTGTAATATTCTTGCGGTTTTTTGTTGTTGTGTAATTCTTGCGTTTGCATTCTGTACACTGAAGGGCAATGATATCAATCGAAGTCTTTTTCTTGCTTCCCATTTTA
>DLYJ01000145.1:0-1999 GCA_003447785.1 Treponema sp. | reverse complement strand
TCTACCAACTGAGCTACAAGAGCAGTTCACAATGATGTGTCCTAACACTTTAAACAAATACGTTTTTTTGGTCAATAGAAAAAACGACAAGAATTCGATTTTTTTTCATAATGACAATTATAGGGAATTATGCTATTTTAAACCTTATTCTACAATACATTGAGGGCACACATGAATATGGATAAACTCATCGATAACATTCTCGATTCATACGAACAGTTTGGCGGAATCAACAAGGCCGGGCTCACAAGCTTTCCTAACCGCGAAAACGTAGTTCAGGTTTTACATGACCTTCAGTGCCTGGTTTTTCCGGGTTACCGCAATGCAGAAGACATCGATTCAACCAATCTCCGCTACATCACCGGTCAGCGCGTAAACCGCATTATCAACGTACTTACCCATGAAATTCAAAAAGCCCTCATTTACACAGTCGAATGCAATTCCACCGAACAGGAAAAAAGCGATGTCAAAAAATCACACTGCTTTGCCCTTGCAGAACAGACTTCCCTCGCCCTTATCGAAGCCCTCCCGGACCTTCGCCGCATAATCCGCCTGGATACCATAGCAGCCTTTAACGGTGACCCGGCAGCAAAGAGCGACGAAGAAGTCATCGTTTCTTACCCGGGGCTCGAAGCAATCGTCGTTTACCGGCTCGCACACTTTCTCCATCAGAAGGGAGTTCCTGTAATTCCCCGCATCATGACAGAATACATCCACGGCAAGACCGGAATTGACATTCACCCGGGTGCAGAAATCGGCGAAAGTTTCTTTATCGACCACGGGACAGGTGTAGTAATCGGCGAAACCACAGTTATCGGAAAGAACGTAAAAATCTATCAGGGCGTTACACTGGGAGCTTTGAGCGTCAAGAAAACCCTGCAGAATAAAAAAAGGCACCCTACAATCGAAGACGACGTTACAATTTACGCAAACGCAACCATTCTCGGAGGCGAAACCGTCATCGGAAAAGGTGCAGTAATCGGCGGCAACACCTGGATTACAAAAAGTGTAAAAGCCGGCGCCGTCATCAACCAGTAATTTTTAATCATTTGAATAAACTGTTTAAATTATTTGTATCATTTTGGACTATAACGGAATCAAAAAAGGACAAAAAAAAACAGGCATTTTCAAAAGCAACGCTTTCAAAAATGCCTGCCGTCCAGCTAACTGGACATCGGAGAGAGTTTATCAGCTTTTTTACAAGCTAGTTATAAGTATACTCAAACTAAAAGAAAGTTCAAGTGCTTTAGGGTTAAAAAGCATAATTTATTGTTTTTTCCGACATCGGAATTGGAGAAAAACATGGCTAAAAAGAAGAGTTCTATAATTTTTAAGTGCACGGAATGTTCCTATACACAGCCAACCTGGCTCGGACGCTGTCCGGAATGCGGAGCATGGAACAGTTTTGAAGAATGCGTCGCAGATCCCAATTCAAGTGCGGCTGCTTTTGGAAACGCTGCAACTCAAATCGTAAGGCCCGTGCCGCTGGACTCCGTTAACGCCCTGCAAAACAGCCGCTTCTGCACCGGCATCAGGGAATTTGACCGCGTTGTGGGCGGCGGTGCAATGAAACGCAGTGCAATTCTCATCGGCGGTGAACCGGGAATCGGAAAAAGTACGCTGATGATTCAAATCGCTTCAAACATCGCAAAAACTGTTCCGGAAGGAAAGGTTCTCTATATTTCAGGAGAAGAGTCTGCAGGTCAGATTAAATCCCGGGCCGACCGCATGCAGATAAACACAAAAGGCATCGAAATCCTCTGCACCATGCGCCTTGAAGATATTAAGGACGCGTTGAATTCACTTTCGCCTGTTTTCGTAATCGTCGACTCAATCCAGACAACTTATTCGCTGGAAGCCGGGCTCGTTCCGGGCACTGTAAACCAGCTCAAATACTGTGCCAACGAACTTATCGGCTGGGTCAAGGAAAGGGACAGTGTTTTGATGATGAGCGCCCATGTTACAAAAGAAGGTTCGATTGCAGGCCCGAAAAGTCTTG